>CAYGTG010000001.1:0-35675 GCA_964352485.1 uncultured Nannocystaceae bacterium
TCCGTAGACATGGAGCCCTTCGTTTATGGCCGATACACCATCGGCGATGGGCTACCGATCGAAGTCTCGATTCCGCTGAGCGACGCGAATCTGGGACTGCGACCAGGCATGTCGGAGAGCGAGGTGAAGGCGATGGGGTTGCGCACGTTCGCAGGTTCAGTTCTTGCGACGCCGAACCCAGAGCCCGCACACAGACAGGAACAGCAAGGGGAGACCACCTCGGCCCGTTCCACCCACAGAGCAGCCCGAACCACCGGATCCGTCGTCCAGCGCCGACGTGTCCGTGCCCGTGCCGGCATCTTCGCCCTGGGACTCCGCCTGACCGCCGGTGTCTCCTGCGGGGCCAGCTCCTGTCGACGTATCGCCGCCCGTACCGGACACGCCGCCCGACGACTCGCTCGACGGGTCGCCGCCGGTCGAGCTGTCTGCCGACGCACCGGTTTCCGAGGGCTCATCCACGACGTCGAACTCCACCGTGGCCTCGGTGGTGTGATCGGCGTGGTCCATCGCGACGACCGAGATCTCGTAGTGCCCGATTTCAAGGTTGGTCAGATTGATCGCGACACGGCCGTCTTCGTCGAGATTTTGCTTCCGGTAGTCGATCTCGTCGAGGAACGTCTCGCCGTCCTTGACGACAATGTTCCTCCATCCAATACCGCCGTAGTTGTCGTCGAGCACCGCGCGAACGTCCACGCTCGAAAACTCTGGGAACACTGCGCCGTTTTCAGGCGAGTCGAAGGCGAGCGTCGGAGGCTCGAGGTCAGGAGTGTCGCTGCCGAACAGGAACGAGAGCTCGGCTTGCTCGTTCTGCGCATTCGAGCCTTCGCCACAGAACATCTCGTGCTGGAGACCACAGCCGATGGTGTTCTTGCCCTGACACTCGACTTCACACAACGGGTCACAGGACGTGGAAAACGATTGGTCACCACCTCCGCAGTAGGACATCACGCTGGTGCAGTTGAGCGTGTGGTCCAACCCCCAGGCGTGCCCGGCCTCTTGGGATGCAACGTTGGCAAGACGCGAGGTGCTCCCCACCCCCTCGGTGAACGTGAACACGACGTGTCGCTGATTGAGGGCCCCGCAGTCGGCACTGGGCGCGACACCGCCGGCAGGGCTGTCCAAGCTCGTATCGGTCCAGTCGCCACCCATCATCTCCATCGTGTAGGGCACCAAGGGGTCGGGGCGTTCCAGATAGACCACACGCACGCCGTAGGGAGCGAGGTCGTTGCTGACCGCCTGGGCGATCGCGACCGCCGCGGATTCGCCTCCGCTGAACGCTGGGAACGGCGCCGGGCCTGCAAGGGCAGAGAGGTCCTCGGCGGAGATGTCGTTGGACGTCGGCATCAGATTCGCGCCCACGAAGTTGAGATACAGGGTGTGCTTGCGCGGGTACTTGTTGCCCGGAATGTCCTCGAACGCGCCGAAGGGAACCGGGTCGATCTCGAAGCCATCCGCGATGGGAGTGGGCACGACGCCGTCCCCCACTTGCGTCCATCCCTCGGGCAGTGAAACGGGCGGACCGCTGCGATTCGTCGGGATCGATCGCGGTGCGTCGTCGTGGACCGTGTCGAGCTGCTCGAAGCGCAGGCCAGGCGCCGCGGCAGGACGCGCGGGCAAGGGCTCCGCCTTGGACATGTCCAGCGTCCTTGGACCCAGGGGAGGTCGAAAGTGCGGATGGTCGAAGTCGGAAGCAAGAAGGGTCGCCACGGCGCACAGAACGAGCATTGCGACTGCAGCGTAGATCGACTCGGGCTCCCATGGCTCGCGAAAACCTCAGCCGGCTGTGATCGCGAGTCGGGATAGGTACAGGTTTGACCGTCGACTTCTTCTACTGAGAGCCCAGCATCGCCATCAGCGCGGCCTCGTCGATCACCTCGATCTCCAGCTTCTCGGCTTTGGCGAGCTTGCTGCCGGCCTCTGCCCCTGCGAGCAGGTAGTCGGTCTTCTTGGAGACCGAGCCCGTGACCTTGCCGCCGGCGATCTTGATCTTCTCGGCGGCTTCGTTGCGCTTGAGGGTAGGGAGGGTTCCGGTGATGACAAATGTCTTGCCAGCGATGCCGTCCACCGCCTCGGTGGCCACGGCGACGGCCTCGAGTTTTACGCCTGCCTCGCCAAGCCCAGCAAACACATCGCGAACGGCGGTGGAGTTGAGCTCGGCGAAGATGCTGTCGGCGCTCTTGCGCGCCATCCCTTCGATCGCGCCGCTTCCCCCCTTGTCCGGGGCGACCAGCGCGATCGCCTCTTCGTCACCGGAGGCGTAACGCCCGGCAAACTCCAGCAGCTTCTCCGCGCTGCCGAAGTAGCGGGTCAGGTCCTCGGACATCGTCGATCCCACGTGCCGGATCGCCAGGCCGATCAGGACCCGCCGCAGGCCACGGCCTTTGGCCGCTTCCAAGCCCGCAAGGAGATTGTCCGCACTCTTAGCCGCCATCCGCTCCAACCCGATCAAGGCTGCGCGGTCCATGTGAAACAGGTCGACCGGCGAGCGGACGCCCAGCACATCCACCACCTGGTCGATCGTCGACACCCCCAGGCCATCGATATCCATTGCGCCGCGACTCGCGAAATGTCGCAGCCGTTCCCGTACCTGGTCGGGGCACGCAGGGTTGGGACAGTAGACGAAGATTTCTTCCTCGACGACTGTCGACGCGCAGGTTGGGCAAACCGCCGGCCGAACGTAGGGCAGACTGTCCGCGTGCCGCTGCGACAGGTCGACACCCACGACCTGCGGGATGATCTCGCCTGCTTTCTCGACAAACACCGTGTCTCCCACGCGAACGTCTTTGCGTGCCAACTCGACGAAGTTGTGCAGTGACGCGCGCGAGACCGTCGTCATCGAGACGAACACCGGCTCGAGGTCTGCAACCGGCGTCAGCTTGCCACTTTTGCCGACCTGGACCGAGATCCCCAGCAGCTTGGTCGGCTTACGCTCCGGTGGAAACTTGTACGCGACCGCCCAGTGAGGGTGATGCCCCGTGCCTTCGAGCTGCCCGTAGTGCCGCAGCTCGTCGAGCTTGATCACCATGCCGTCGATCTCGTACGGCAGCGCCGCGCGTCGCGGCCCGTAGTCTTCGCAGTACGCAAACGCAGACTCCGCCGTCTGCGTCACTTTGATCTCGTCGAGATAGACGTTGGCGCCCGCTTCGGCGAGCCACGCCAACACGCCGGACTGTGTCTCGGGGAGCGTGACGCCCTCGGCCCACGGCACTTGGTACAAGAACGACCTCACGCCGGCCTCATCCAGGCCCGCGGGGTTCTTGCGCTTCATCAAGCCTGCGCAGCCGTTGCGAGGGTTGGTCACCAGCTTCTCCCCGGCGGCTTCGAGGCGCTTGTTCCAGGCGAGCCACGCGTCGTTGGGCCAGTACAGCTCCCCGCGAATCTCGACCGTGCCCGAGACGCCCGCAAGCTTTCGCGGGACCGCGCGGGCGGACTTGACCTGGCGCGTGATCTCGTCGCCCTTGGTACCGTCACCGCGTGTCACAGCGCGCTTCAACGTCCCGTCGACGTAGAGCAGCGAGACACTGATCCCATCGATCTTCGGCTCGACCAACAGCGGCAGCGGACCCTCGACTTCGAGGTCTTTGCGTCGACGCGCATACCAATGGGTCAATTGCTCCAGAATCGGTACCGACTGGCCCTGGCTGTCGCGGCGGTTGGGCGTCAGCTTCTCGAGCGAGAGCATCGGCATGCGATGAGCGGTTTGCACGAAACCGTCGGTGTGATCGGCACCCGGCGCGCGGTCTAGCCGTTCCGCCGCTGGGACCTCCAGCTCGTCTGCGAGCTGCTGATAGCGGTCGAAGAGCTCATCGAACGCGCCATCGGTGATCTCTGCAGTGCCGGCTCGATACGCCGCCTCGTGGTGCTCAATCTGTGCCGAGAGAGTCTGCAACTCGGCGCGTCGGGTCTCGTCTTTGTGACGCATCGCTTCGAACAGGTCGCCGGTCTCAGTGGCCATCGGACCGACATCCTACGATCAACTCGACCGAAGACCGTGATAGAAAATCCGCGACGGCGCGAAGGACGACGACGACATGGCAAAAGTGAAGTCTTGGAGAGAGGGCGCTGCGGGTGACCCTGGGTTTCCCGAAGAATTCGACGTGCTGCAAAACGCCGTCTTGCAGGTGACCGACATCAAGACCAATCGCAACAAGTACTACTCGATCGAGCTGCACGGCGCAGCCGGCCAGTTTCGCGTCTACACCCACTACGGCCGCACCGACGATCTGGAGAACAACCCCGGCGCCGGTGTCCGCGAGTCTCGCTACTTCATCTCGCAAGCGGACGCGCAGAGCAACTACGAGAAGATCTACAGCCAGAAGACCTCGGCGTCCAAAGGGTACAAAGAGGTCAACCTCGCGTCGTCGAAGATCGGTTCGCACCGGCTGCGCGGCCAATCCAGCGGACACGTCGACAGCGAGACGCTCGAGCGCATGGAGGGCGACGGCAAAGCCAAGGCCAAGCCGATCATCAAGAAGAGCGAGCTTCACCAAGATCTCCAGTCCTTCGTGCGCCTGATCTACGACGAGGCCACGAACGCGCTGACGTCGACGGTCGCCGCCAAGATTACCGCGAACGGCATCGAGACACCGCTGGGCGTCCTGACGCTGGGCCAGATCGACAAAGGTCAGGAAATTCTCGACGAGGCCTACGCGCTGTTCAAGGGCAGCCAGTCGCTCACCGAGAAGAAGCGCTCCAAGCTCACCGATCTCAGCGGTGACTTCTACACGATGATCCCCCACCGCATCGGTCGCTCGCGCGCGGCCGCCATGCAATCGGTGATCGACACGCTCGAGGAGTTCTCAGCGAAGACCGAAACCCTGCAGCTGATGCGCGACATGCTCAAGGTCAGCGGCGGGGAAGACGGGGCAAGCGTCCTGTTCGAAGACGGGATCGACAGCAAATACAAGGCACTCGGATGCGAGATCGGCTGGGTCCCGCCTGATAGCGGCAAGTTTGCCGAGCTCAAAGAGTTCGTCGAGCGTTCGCAGGTCAAGTCCGATCGCATCAAGGTCAAACGGCTGTACTCACTGCGCCGGTCCGCCGAGCACGAAACCTACGCCGAAGGTCTAGGCAACCATCAGCTGCTGTTTCACGGCTCCCGGGGGAAGAACTGGGTGGGGATCCTCTCCCGCGGGATCTTGCTCCCCAAGGTCGTCGTGACCCTCGGGGTCAACCGGACGGACGCCGGGTGGCTCGGCAGCGGCATCTACTTCGGCAATGCCGCCTGCACCTCGCTGTATTACACCTCGCCCGGCCGCCGCAAAACGAGGATGATGGCCATCGCCCGGGTCGCGCTGGGGAAGACCAAAGAGTTCCGCAAGATCACCTACGGGATCGACGGGCCGCCCGCGGGCTACGACAGCTGCCACGGCATTCGGGCAACGAAGAAGACACCATCGCAGTTCGAAGACGACGAGTTGGTCGTCTACCGCTCCGAGCAACAACGCCTCGAATACTTGGTCGAGTACACCGCGTAACCCATACGAAACGAACAAGACGATGCGCATCAAAGTTGTACTGGTCGACGTCAACCCCGAGATGATCGCCGCCTGGCGCGAGACCTTCGAAGACAACCCGGAGGTTGAGATTCGTCATGGCTCGATGCTCGACCAAAAGGTCAGCGCCTGGGTCACCCCCACCAACGCCGCCGGAAACATGGATGGCGGCCTGGATGGGGTCATCAAAGGCTTTCTCGGCAATGGCATCCAAAAGCGGGTTCACGCCGCGATCAAAGAGCATCACCAAGGCGCGATGCCGGTCGGCTACGCCACGTGCGTACCTTCGCAGCGCGAGGTGCCCCAGTTCTTGATCTCAACCCCAACGATGGTCGGTAGCTCCGACGACATCTCCGATGGGATGAATGTCGCACTCGCATGTGCGGCGGCGTTTCAGGCGGTTCACCTGCAGCACAACAAGGAGCCGGGCTCGGTGCGTTCGGTTGCGCTGCCAGGGCTGGGCGCCAATACCGGGCGTACGCCTGTGCACATTTGCGCGGACCTAATGTGGACGGGGTACGACCTGTTCCGCCAGCGTCAGTTCGCCACCTTCGCCGAAATGCGGCTTGCGCTCGAGGAGATTCTCGGCGACCTGGGGCCGGCCACCAAGAAGGGCGAAGCAAAGGTCAAGGCCGGCGATGTCGCCAACGAAAAAGGTTTCGGCGCCCCAGCTCCTGCAGACGAGGAGTACGATTTCGAAGACAACGACGCGCTCGAAGACTTCGACGACGAAGAAGACTTCGACTAGCCTTCATCTCCTCGCCTTCCCACTCCCCCCACTCTCCTGTGATCGACCCGATCCGACTGATTCGTCTGCCCACGGCTGACGGTGCTGGGCACCATCGCTGTGCGGTGGTTTCGGTCGAGCCCGCGGGCGCCGACGCCACGTGGATGATCCGCGTGGCGCGGGGCGAGACCTTCGCCGCGCTGGCGGGTGGAACCGCGTACGGACCGGTCGCGCAAGGAGACTTGCCGGACCAGATCGCCGCCTTGCTGAAGCAGGAGCTCGCGCAGGGGTACGTCCAGATCACGGCCGCCGAGCTCATCGAGGCCCTGCAGAGCAAGAACCCCGCCGCGCGAGGCCGGGCGGCGCAGCGGCTGGGGTGGCGGCGCGAAAAACGAGCGACGGCCGCACTGCTGATGGCGGCAGACAACGCGCGCGGAGATATCTGCCCGATCGTGGACGCCTTGGGGCGCATCGGCGATCCCGCGGCGATCGAGCTTGCGCGGACCTACGCGTCCAAGAAGAATCTCTCGCGGCGTCGCAGCGGAGTCGAAGCGCTGCGCAACCTTGGGGACGCCGAAGGCTTGGCGGTCGCGCGCCAGGCCAGTCACCAGCGGCTGCCCTCGGCGGTCGCAGAAGTGCTGGGCAAGGCCGACGAGTCGCGCGTCACCAAAACGGCGATCGCCGAGATCGAGACGGTGATCGCTGCCGAGGATCCCCGCCGCCTCGGCGCCATTGCGGACACGCTGTACGACCGCGACACGGCGCTGGCCAACCGCGTGGTGCGGCGCATGCTGACGCCGGCCGCGATCCGTGGGCCTCACCAGTGGCGCTACGCCAAGAGCATTCTCAAACGCTGCATGCTTCGCGAAGACGCGCCGACTTTTGGCAAGCTCGCGCACACGATCGAACGCGCAGCGGTCGACTACCAGGGAACCACCGCGGTGGTAACCAGCGGCCTCGACGGGAAAAAGCGCTCAACCAAGATCTTCGGGCCCAAGACGCAAGCCTACGTGCGTCGCGCGACGTGGCGCTACATGCGAGACCTGGCGCGCTATCGGCCCGAGCGCTACGTCGATGCGGCGGCCCAAGTGCTGTCCCACTACAGTACGGACGATGCGCGGCCAGCCAAGGGCGCCTACGGATCGTTTGCCGACGCGTTCCTGCTGCACCACATTCTGTACGGGCGCAGCACCCGACTGACGATGAACTGGCGATCGCTTCGCGCGCGCTTCGTGGGCTCTCATGCGGTCAAGGCCCCCGAGGGTGTCCGCGAAGAAGCGTTTCCCCAGCTGTGGGACGCTCACCCCGCGGCGTTTCTCACAGTACTCAGCGCAGCGCGGCTGCCGGTCGCGCAGGACTTCGCGGTTGCGGGGGTCCTTCGGCACCCCGAAGTCATGCAGCAGGCCAAGCTCGGTCTGCTGCTCAGCATCGCGGGGCGCGATCGCGTGGATGCGGCGGAGCTCGCCACGGCTGAACTCGACCGCCGGTTCCAAGCGAACCCCAGCGATTGGAGCCTCGTCACGGCGGTCCTTGGGCGCGGCATCGCGGCGCTGCGGGAGACGAGCATCGGGTGGTTGACCCAGATCGCCACGACATGGGCGACCGATCCTGGCCGGCTCCTGCAGGCCCTGCGCGCCGCCGACGCAAAAGTGCGGACGCAAGCGAGCCGCGTTGCGATCCCCTTGGTGGCTGTCGCCGCCCCCCCAACGCGGGAGCGCATCGCGACCGCGCTGCTGGAGGCCATCGCCCAAGATGAGACCCACCCCGGTGCCCACATGCCGCTGGTCGTACTCGCCCGCGAAGCTTTGGTCGCCGAGCTCGAGCCCCGCTTCACGCTCGAGGCGTTGATCGAGACGGTCCGCACCGGCACGGGTGCGATGCGTCAGGTCGCAGGCTTCCTGCTCGGCCGTCGCCCGGGCGCCCTCGCTGTGCTCGGCCTCGAAGGCCTGGTCGGTCTGGCCAACCACGAACTCATCGCCGTCCGAGGCGCGGGTCATGCAATCCTTCGTGGCGGCGCCGCCCAGATCGCCGAGGACCCAGCCGTGCTGTACGCCTTGTGCGAGAGCGAGTGGTCCGACACTCGAGCGATCGCGTTCGAGTTGCTCGAGGGGCTGCCACTGTCGGCGCTGGGCCTCGACGGCGTGATCGGGCTGTGCGACTCCACGCGTGGGGAAGTCCAAGCCTTGGGTCGCACGCTGGTGCAGCAACACTTCCGCGAACTGGACGCGGACACCGTGTTGTTCCGCCTCGCAGAGCACCCGGACCAGGCGATGCGCAGTTACGCCCTGTCGCTGATCACCGCACACCTTCGCCCCGGCATGGTCCCCCTGGCACGGATCGACACCTTCGTTCGTGCCACGTTGTTCGACCTCCGTCCGCGCCGTCCGCTCAAAGTCGGGCTGCTCGACTTCCTGCGTGAACGTGGATTGATGGATGAGCGACAGGGCGAGCACGTCGCGGGGCTGCTCGGCGAGCTGCTGCGTTCGCACACCGTGTTCGACTTCCAGCGGGTGTCGCAGACCCTGGCCCTGATCCAGCTTGCGTTCCCCGCGGTGCGCAGCGACCTCCAGCTCCAGGCGGCCCAAGCGTGAACATCGAGTTCAAATACGCGGGCCAAAGCGGCATTGTCAGCGGGCTGGGCGATGCCCGTGTGGCGTTCGCCACCAATACGTTGCGGGAGGCGGCATTCTTTCGCGGCGAATTGGCGCGCCCGCTCGTGCTTCGCGACGCACTGGCAGCGCTGCATCGCGTGGTGGTCAGCGACCTGAAGTACCGCGTGCGCGATCGGGTGGCGTTCAAGGCGTGGCTGGATGAACAAGACCAACAGTTCCTGCAGAGCCTGACCAACAAGTCCGAGGAGATCCGCCTCGAGATCGAGACGCGCGAGACGAGGTTGGCCGAACTCGACGCCCAGCGATCCCAATTGATGCAGCCGTTTCGCCAGGCGCGAAAGAAGTACTTCGAGTACGCCTACACCGAGCAGTACGAACTGGAGTATGTGCTCGACCCGGTGATTTCCATCCATCCCGACGAGCTCTCCTTTGAGGCGTTTTCTCGTGACGAGAGCAGCTATGCCCGCGTTTCGCTCAAGTACGACCTGTTCGCAAAGATCGACGAGTTCGCGTGCGGCACCACCAACGTCGACTTTTCGCATCGACTGCATCGGCAACTCGACCGAATGCGCTCGTATCGCGATACACGCTTCGATGTCGACGCCGGCGGGTTTACAGTCACCAACCGCGGCGATGGAGGCCACCGCGAGAAGAAGATCGACGTCCCCGACAGCTGGGTCAACGGCTTCTTGCAGGTTCAGAGCGTGATGACGTTGGGTCTGCGCCGGATCCGGCTGGCGCAGATCGATCTGTTCAATATTTGTCGCTTCCTCTCGCGCTTCAAGGCGAAGAAATCGCCGCGAGCGCTGCGCTGGATCTTGAAGCCCGGTGAGCGCACCCAGGTCGTGTTCGAGCCGTGGGAGCACACGTTGACCTTGTCGCCGGGCTCGGTCTACGACGGACCCAAGGCGGAGTTCATCCGCACGTGGGGGCGCGACCGCCTGCAAGTCCTCGAGCGTCTGTTGCCGAGGGTCGAGCACGCGGACCTCTACCTCTCGGGCCACGGCATGCCATCGCTGTACGTCTGCGATCTGGGCGATGTCGTGTTCACCCTCGGACTGTCGGGGTGGACCGATCAAGACTGGACGGAGGGGGCCAGCTTCGAGCTGCTCGCGCGGCGTCTGGATGCCGACCCCGACACCCTCGCCGCCGTCGACGCTGCACTGCTCAAGGCTCGCTACGCTACACCGGCCGCGCTGGCCGAGACCACCGGTGTCGGCCAGCAAAAGGCCCGCGCGTGCCTGTCGTTCCTATGCCAATGCGGCCGCGCGATGTACGATCTGTCGACCGGCGTGTACCGCCATCGCGACCTCTTCTTCCGTCCGTTCAACGCCGCCAAGGCGATCGCACAGGCGACGAAGAAGACCGAAGCGCTCGACCCGAAGGCCAAGGCTGCGCGCCAGGTCTTTGAGGCTGGCGGCGCCCGTTTCACTGCCCGCCGACCCCACAACGGCGGCTATAAGCTCACCGGCAGCGTGCGCGGGACGGACGGGGAGCGCGTTCGTCCCCTCCTGTCGGTCGATGGCGAGGGGCAGATCGTCGAGGCGACCTGCACCTGCAAGACCTTCAAAAAGCACCAGATGACCAAGGGCCCTTGCGAGCATATGCTCGCGCTGCGGCTGGCCCACATGGAACGACTCGAATCAGAACAGGGAGGTACTTCTTCGTAGACGGAGCGTCAGCTCGATCAAAAGCTCAGCAACCCGCACGGTGTTACGCCGTGCTTGCCGATTTGCATCTCATTCGTCACGAGCCCGTTCGGCACCATCGGACGGTCGGTAGCCCCGGCCCTAGCTGGGTTGGTACCGCCGGTCCCCGGGCCTTCGGGCTACCCACCGTCCGCGTTAGTGGAACGGTCTCGTCCTGGGACTGTACGTGAGCTGAGCTGACGCTTCGTCTACGACAAAGCACCTCCCCCATTTCCACCATCTCCGCCATCTTCATTATCTCCGTCATGGCCACCGACGAAAAGTCCGCGTTGTACAAGCAGCTCGTCGAGCAGGCTGACCCCTGGCTGGTGCTCGAGCGCATGCGCGAGCTGGGGTTTTGGCCCGAGGATGAATCGATCCCCGAGGAGAGTCCGCCCGCCGCCAAAGAACGCGTGCGGCTGGACGACGAGCTGCAGCGCTTGCGTTCCAAGGGCACCACCGTGGCCGATCCCGACGCGGCGCTGCAAAAGGAGCGGATCCGTCGCTGGAAGGAGAGCAAGAAGCGGCGCGCGCTGGCCCGGGCCGACCGCATGGCGGAAGCCAAGAAGCGGGCCGAGGCCTGGGCAACCTGGTCCAAAGTATCCTATGTCCACGCCGGCGCCGGGGTGAGCGGTGGCCTCGAAGGCCGAGACAGCGATGCGGCCCGGCTGGCGCGACACGAACTGCCCTTGCTGAGCCGGCCCGAAGAACTGGCCGACGCGATGGGAGTGCCGCTCCAGAAGCTGCGGTGGCTGACCTTCCATCGGCGCAGCGTGACGCTGGTGCACTACCACCGCTTTGCGATTCCGAAGAAGACCGGCGGCCAGCGACAGATCAGCGCGCCCAAGCCAGCGTTGGCTCGGGCACAGCAATGGATCCACGACAACATCTTGGCGCGGGTCGCCCCTGAGGATCCAGCGCACGGCTTTGTTCCCGGTCGCGGCGCTCGCACCAATGCGCTGCCCCATGTCGGCCGCGCCGTCGTGGTCAACCTCGACTTGAAGGACTTCTTTCCAACGGTTGGGTTTCGCCGGGTCAAGGGGTTGTTCGCGCAGCTGGGGTACGCCGAGTCGGTCGCGGTGGTGTTGGCGTTGCTCTGCACGGAGCCGCCGCGCGTTCAGGCGGAGATCGACGGGCGGGTGCTTCATGTCGCGCTCGGTGATCGCGTTTTGCCGCAAGGCGCATGCACCAGTCCCGCGATCACAAACTGCATCTGCCGACGGCTCGATCGTCGGTTGCGAGGCATGGCCGCGCACTCAAACTTCACGTACACCCGCTATGCCGACGACCTCACCCTTTCCGGTGACGACCCTGGCCGTTTGGGAGGGTTGCTCGGCGCCGTCCGGCGCGTCGTTGGCGAGGAGGGCTTTGTCGTCAACGAAGCGAAGACGCGGGTGATGCGTCGTGCTCGGCGCCAGGAAGTCACGGGGCTCGTCGTCAATGACAAGGTGGGACTGTCGCGAAAGCAGCGGCGAACGCTACGGGCCATGCTGCACAACGTCGCGCGCAATGGTCTGGCGGCCGAGAATCGCCACGGACACCCAAAGTTCCGCGAGTACCTGCAGGGCATGGTCGCCTATGTGTCCGCTGTCGACCCCGACAACGCTGGGCGTTGGCGTGCGGCTTTGCGCGATGCCTTGCACCCTTCTTGATCCCGAGCTTGATCCCGAGCTTGATCCCGAGCTTGATCCCGCGCGTTCTCATGTCCAAAAAAGAACAGCTCACATTTTTGCAGTCCGAGCCGGGTCATGACGCGGGAGAAGACGGTCCCCCGGCCGGCGATGGCTTGCGGGATGATGGCTTGGCACAGGACGCCCCCGCGGCAGGCGCACCGTCGCAGGCCAAGATCATTCCCGAGCTGGACTGGCTTCCGCCTGCCCCCGCGCTCGACGCGATTGTGGGCCACCCGCGAACCAACCGGATGGCGGGCGCGGTGCTCGGCGGTGCGATCGGCGACGCGATAGGACACCCAACCGAGTTCATCGGATCGCTGGCACGGATTCACGAGGAGTACGGCCCCGACGGCGTGACCGGCTTTGAGCTTTTTTGGGAGCGAGACGGTCGCCGCTTCGCGCCGTATACCGACGACACACAAATGGCCGAGGTGGTTCTTCGCGCCCTGCTGCAGGGGCGCCACGAGGGGGCCGATCTCGACGCGACCATGCGAATGATGGCCACGGGCTTCATCCGTTGGAGCGACCATCCGCAGGGAGGTCATCGCGCCCCGGGCAACGCGTGCCTGAGTGGTTGCCGAGCATTGGCCCACGGCGCGCACTGGTCCGAAGCGGGGGGGGCGACCGCCGGTGGCTGCGGGTCGGTGATGCGCGCGTACCCCTTTGGTCTGGTCTTCTCTGGGGACCTCTCCAAGGCAGAGCGGTGGGCCGTCGCGCACTCACGCCTGACGCACGGGGATCCGATTGCGCTGGCCGCTTCGGCGGCGATGGCCGTGGGCATGGCCCGCATCGTCTCAGACGACCCGCTGGACACCGTGATTTCCGAGATGGTCGCCGCCGCGTGTCGCTACAGCCCCAAAACGGCGGGAATGATGGCGCATGCGATCGACGATGCCCAATCGGGCGTTCCGCCCACGGTCACCCTGGACCGCTTGCGGGCGTGGGCGGCACACGAGGCGATCGCCTCTGCGGTCTACCTCTTGGCGCGCCATCCCGACGATCCTCGGGCGGCGATCCTCGAGGGCGCCAACACCCCCGGCGACAGCGACAGCATCGCGACCCTCGGCGGCGCGCTCGTGGGGGCCCGCGTCGGCCTCGCCGCAATACCGACCGATTGGGTCCGCGACATCGAACGCAGCGAGGTCCTCTTGGCGCTGGCCGCCAGCGTGTGAAGCCCCATCAGGAGGTGCGGGATCACTGCTCTGGACAAAGCGGGGTCGCCAGCGAGACGCCCTCGTTGTAGATTCGATGCTCGGGCAGCCGCTCACGCAGCGCGTCCTCGAGGGCACCGGCGATCCGGTAGGTGGCGTCCTCGTCTTGGCGAACCAGCGTGAGGGCGTTTCCACCTTTGGTCCGTCGTAGCACGTCGATGAGCCCCTCACCGCCGTCCTCGAGCCAGTGCTCGCGATCGATCTGCAGTGCCGGGACCGCGCCGCACGAGCGCCACTGCTCCTGTAGATCACTGCGGAAGCAGCATCGATTGACGATGCCAGCGTCGCCAGGCTCACCGGCAACCTCGATCTCGAAGACGCTGAACTGATCGAGCAAGCGCTCGAGGACTTCGCTCTGGCGCGGGGATCCACCGCGCCGGGTCGCATCCGCGCGCAGGTCCTCGAGGGCCTCCGCGAGTGCTTTTGCCCGTTGGGCTGCCTTCTGGCTGGTCTGCCGCGCCTCGGACAACGCGGCCTCCGCCCGGTCGCGGGCGCTGCGAGCCTCGGCGATCGCCTCGGAGTCGCTCGCCTCGGTCGAGGGCTCCGCCCGGGCGTCCGCGTCCGCGTCGGCATCCGTGGTGGTCGTCGTCGTCATCGCGAACAACACGACCATGAAGACGTCGAGCAACGGGAGCATGTCGAGCCGCCGCTGTGCCATCAGTCGGCCTCGGCGTCGGCGTCAAATCCGGCCAGCAGTGCGTCCCGGACCGCGGCGGCCGCTCGATCGAGGACCGACTCGGCCAGGCCGGCGAACATCGACAACACCACCGCCCCCACGAGGCCGAACATGGTCGTGCCCAGCGCGACGGGCAGCTGGGCACGGAACGCCTCACCGTCGCTGAAGTCGGCGCCGACCAAGGCAAAGACCGTGCCCAAGATTCCCAAGTGAACCGCGAGCTGGGCGAAACGTTCGATCCATCCAAGCTGTCGACGCAGGCGAATCAGCATGTGGGCCGCCTCCCCGACCCCCTCGCGCCCCAGCAGATGTGCGATCTCCTCGAACGACACCTCGACGACCGGTGCCGTCTCGAGTCGTCGACGAATGGGATGCTCTTGTGGCAGGTCGCGGCCGACCTTTCGCAGGACCGACAGGCCGCCACGCAGCGCGTCGAACTGACGCCGCGTCCCGTGGACCCAGCGCGCTGCCACGCCGATCAGCCCCGCGACGACCGCAAGGACAAACAGCGCAGAGGGTTCGCGGAGGATGGTGCTCAGCATGGACGGCTCATGAACTCAGCATCCGAACGTCGATCTCGGACTCCCGCAGGCACGCGCGGAAGTCTTGCACGACCTTGTGGGTCCCTGCAGTTCCGTCGACTTCTACTCGCGCGGGCCGGCCGTCGACCAGGGCAGCGCAGGCGTCTGGACACGAAACAGGTTCGGCGTCATCAACGGCGCACTGATCACTCTGCACGACAACCCTCGGGGCAGCTTCGGGGCCCTGTGGCGGCGGCGAATCCGGGGCCTCGGCTTCCCCGGGCTCAGCCGTTCCGCCAAGCCTTGCTCCGTTGCACTTGGGCAGGCCGATGCCGGCCAGCGCGACGCCTGCCGCGACGATTGCGCCAATGAGGAGCGTCGACTTGCGTGCTGACACCGTCGGGACCATCTCCCAACGGGGCCGTTCGGACAAGCGCAGAAGGACCTGCGGCTATTCGCGAACGGCGCTTTCAACGACCCGCTTCAGTTTCGCGATGGCACCGTCGACGGCCATGTCGACCGTTGAGCCGTTGTGCGTCACGGCGATCGGCTTTCGACCCTCGAGCCGAGCCTCCATCACGCACCGTTTGTCGCCTTGCCCGTGCTTGTCGCCGTCCGCGTCGCTGAGATGAACCTCCACCCGGGTGACATGCTCAGCAAGACTGCCCAAGTCGCTCTGAACCACCCCGGTCACATGAGCCGAAAGCTCCTCGGTTCCCTCGATATTGTGGTCCGTATTGATCTGAATCTTCATCGTGGCCCCGAAAGACCCGTAGCACGGCCAGTTGTTTGTGCGCCGGCAACGATTTCGCGTCCTCAAACAATCCCAGCTTTTTCCGCGTCCGAGCGCGACACATCGGCGGGGACGCTGTCGTGTGGGTGAGGAGACCCGTCGCCTGCTGACCAGCTAGGGCGCATCCGGTTCCCCGAGAAGCCCGCCGAGGCTGATCTCCAGCTGGCTTCGCACCAGACGATCGATGCTCTCGAGTTCCTCGGGTGGAATTGCGGCCTGGGCCACCATGACCGCGTGCATGCGCTCCGTCAGCGAGGCCTTGGTCTTGCTGATCCAGCGAGCGACCGTCGCCCGGTGCACGCCGTAGACCACTCCAATCTTGTCGATGTTCAGCCCCTCGACGAAGTACATGCGAAGTACGGCGCGCTCCCGGTCCTCGAGCTCCGCGCACGCCTGCTTCAACCCTTTCGTGAGCACGGACGCGTATCGCTGCTTGAGATACTCCAGGTCGGTGGGAGCCCCTCCGGGAAACAGCACCGCGTCGGCCCATAGTAGTTCATCACGCTTCTCGCCACGCTTGGTCTCTCGAAGAAAACCCAGTCCGACCCGCGCCGCGGCGACGCGCACCCAGCCGATCAGCGGGCCCCGCCCTGCGTACGCGGCGACGCGCGGCGCCGTTTCCCCGTCAGAGACCAGCAATCGAGCCCGCAATCGCTGCTGGGCCTCGTCCACAAACGCCGGATCGGAGTCGAGCCTGCGCAGCACCGCGTCGGTTCGGCTGATGAACTCGGCCTCGAAGATCTTCAGCGCGATCGGGTGGCCCTTACCACATGCCCAAGCCAGAACGAGCTCGGCCCAGTGCACCCCTTCGAGGTCGTCGACACCTCGGCTCTGCAAAGCGCTCGCGACGTCGGCCACGTCCAGGTTCAGCGTCGGCCAGCGGTCCGTGAGTTCGGACCACCGCGCCTGAAGTGCCTCTTGCACGATCTGAACGATACCATTGTCCGCCGCGCGAGCGCCCATGACCGAGTCCGAAGATGCGCCACGAGAGTCGGAGTGTCCCTCCGCAGAGGCGCTTCAGCAGCTCGCGATGGGCGAGCTCGATGCCGACCGAGGGGCGCCGATACGCCGGCATATCGATCGCTGCGTGAGTTGTCAGACCGCAGTGGCTCAGCTTCTCCTGGGCAGTGAGGGGTCCCCCTCGTTCGCCACCCGCCGAGACTGGATCGGACAGACGATCGAAGGGCGGTACACCATCGTGCGCTGTGTGGGCATCGGCGCATCCGCAGTCGTCTACCAAGCGGCCGACCAGCGCTTGGAGCGGGACGTGGCGCTGAAGGTGATGCTGGCCCGCCACCCCGTCGAGGCGGAGACGCTCCGGCGGCGGTTGCTCGCAGAGTCAAAGGCCATGGCCGGACTCCGTCACCCCAACATCGTCACGGTGTTCGACGTCTTTGAGAACGAGGGGCACACCGTTGTGGTGATGGAGTTGGTCGTGGGGGAGACGTTTCGCGAGTGGATGCGCGACGCGTCCCGGACCACCCCGCAGATCCTCGACGCGTTGTCTCAAGCCGGACAGGGTCTCGCGCACGCGCATCGCGAAGGCTGGATCCACCGAGACTTCAAGCCAGAGAACATCCTGGTCGGCGCGGACGGCCGGGTTCTTGTCACGGACTTCGGCCTCGCGAAGCTCGGACCCACGGTCGCGACGATCGAGACCCGTGACTCCGAGCCCGCGTTGTTTCCGACGGACTCCGCACTCCGTACGCTGAGCGTCGTCGGAACGCCGGCCTACATGGCCCCGGAACAGTGGGCCGGCCGACCCGTCGATGCTCGCGCAGATCTGTTTGCGTTCGGTGTGACGCTCTACGAGGCTTTGTACGGCAAGAGGCCATTCGAGGCGACGGCGGCCGAAGAGCTCCAGTGGTTGAAGCTCGCAGGTGGGGTTCAGTTCCCCACCCAAAGCAAGGTTGCGGCGCGCCTGATCCAGCTCATGGAGCATCTGCTCCAACCAGATCCCCAGCAGCGACCGGCAACGATGAATGTGGCCCTCACGGGCCTGAACGCGCGGAAGCGGGGGCGCCGGTGGCTTCTCCCTGCGGTCCTCGGCCTGACCACGCTGAGCGTGGTTGCGCTCAGCCCGTGGGGTCCGGTCCCGCAGGACGAATGCTCCACGGCCACGAGCCAGGCGCTGTGGGACGCAGAGACTCGCGAAGCGGCCGCAGCGCTGTGGCAGGACGACGGCGGCTGGGTTCTGCTCGATGCAGCCTTGGCAAGCTACGCCCAGCGATGGACGGATGCATGGGCAAGCGTGTGCGAGGCGGAGTCGGACGCTGACAGCAGCGCGCTGCGACGGGCGTGTCTCAAAGAGCAGCTCAGTTGGGTCGCTTCGACGGTGGACCTCTTGCTCGAAGAACGGGTGTTGCCACAGCTTGCGATGTCGGCCATCCCAGCGACGAGTGTTTGCGAAGGACCGGGGATCGTCCCGATTCGACAGGTGCCCACCGACCCGATCCAGGTCGAGGTGCACCGCGAACTCCGAGCGGACCTCTTCGGCTTGTGGGCACTGGCGCTCGACCGGGAGTGTGGAGAGGCTCTCGAGCGAGCGCCAAGTCTCGTTGCTCGCGCCGACGCAATCGATGCTTCGTGGGTTCTGGCCGAGATCCAATTCTTGATCGGCGAATGTTCGATTGTTCTGGGCCGGCTGGACCCCGCCAAGAGCGCGCTCGTCCGGGCCGCGGAGCTCGCGAACAACAGTGGCCACGTTGGTGTCGCCACCGAGGCCTGGATGCGAATGGCGACCGTGAGCGTGCTCAACGATGCCGATGCTGATGCCGCGCGGGAGTACGCGGCGTTGGCCCAAGGAGCGCTCGAGAGCCTCGGCGAGGCTCCCTCTGCCCAGTTGCTTCGGGCAAAGCTGGCGGCAACCCGTTCGTCTATCGCGAGAACAGAACGCGACTTTGAGGCAGCAGAGCGCCTCGCAATCGAGTCGATCCGCCTCGCCCAGCAGTACGGACCGCTGCAGGTCGCTAGCTTTCGCGAAGACCTGGCCTTGGCATACTCGGAAACCGGCAGGCCCAAGGAAGCCGTGGCCATCCTCAGAGACGTGGAAGCGCTGTATCGCAAGCACGGCGACGTGGACGTGCTGGCGCTCAACACGGTCCAGCTCAACCTCGGGGGGACACTCTTTGACCTCGGTCAGCTGGACGAGGCTGAGCGCTACACGCGACTCGCGATCGAATCGGGACTGACGCTCGAAGGTGGGGAAGGGATGGCATCGGTCGCCCCCCGGCTCAACCTCGTGCAGATCCTGCTCACTGCGCAGAAAACGTCCGAAGCAGCCGACGAACTCACCGCTCTCGAGGCGGCGTTCGAATCCATGGAGGCCGTCCGGGAGACGGACCGCGTCTCGGCCGCTCAGTTTGGGGTGCAGCTCGCTTGGGGACGCTCCGACTGGGCGGGCTGCGTCGAGTTGGGACGCTCGACCGTGGAGCTTCCCAGCTTCGAGCGAGCGAGCGCCAGTGGCGTCAACACGACCACTCTGCTCGCGAGCTGCCTCCAGCGCGTGGGACGTCCCGAGGGAGCGCTCGACGCATCGAGGTCGCTGCTCGAGGCCCTCGAGGGCAGCGCCCTGCCGCCAGCGTTCTTCGTACTCGCCGAACAAGCAGCGGCCCGCGCCTTGTTGGACCTGGACCGTGCCAGCGAAGCGCAAGCGCTGCTCGAACGCGCGCAGGGCCGGCTGGAGAACGCCGAAGACACCTTTGCCCTGCTTCCGACCCTCCATGTCGACCTCGCGCGGTCGCTGTGGGCGATTGGGAAGACGAGCGAAGCCCGGCGACTGGCCACCCAGGCTTTCGCCGAGCTTCAGGCTCAGCCCGACGAGGAGTCGAGCGAGACACTTCGCTCGTGGGCGGGCGAGCGCGGCATCGCGCTTACGGCTATCGACTAGCCACAGACGAGATCGGGATCTTCGTCGCACTCGCAGCCGCAATAAAAATCGACGCAATCGCCGCTCAGGTCTTCGGCGCACTCATCGGTCGCGATCTCGATGGCAATGTCGAGCGACTCCGCGTCGGAGCAAACCTCCTCCTCGAACTCGATGAAGTCCCCGTCGCACTCGGCTTCGCAGTAGCAATCCCAAAGCGGAACGTCGTCGTCGTCGTTGTTCTTGTCGTCGTCGCCGCCGTCGTCGTCGTCGTCGTTGTTCTTGTCGTCCTTGTCGCTCTTCTTGTCTCCGTCGTCGTTTCCGTCGTCGCAGGCCGGAGCGAACACGAGGGAGATCGAAAGCATGAGAATGGAAAGTGGAATCTTCATGGGCAACTCGTTCGAGCTAGCGGCGCTTGCCGCTTTCACCCTCTCGACACCGTCGCTCGCCAGACGTCGCACCCCCGCCCACTCTTTTTTTTGCGGATGCCAGTCTAAACGTCCGCGTTTCCCGCAAGGCCCTGCGAACCACTCAGTCCGCAACCGTCTGGAACGCGTGCTCGTACTCGATATCCCGATGCGCATTCTCGTCGCTGATGCGGAGCTGCATCGTCCAGCTCCCGGGCCCCGGCACTTCGAGGGACCCGCGAACGACGCCTCGTGGGACGCCGAGTGCGTCGACATCGAAGGTGGTGTCGAACTCGATCGGCTCGCGAAAGACGTTCTCTCCATCCGCGTCTCGTAGGATCTTCTCAACCCGGAGGTGGTGAATTCCCAGGAGCGCTTCGATGCCTCCGACAACGAGCTCGTAGTCGACGCGGTTTCCCACCACCGGTGCGTCCTTCGGCAGGGGTGCGCGGTCGGTATCGACAAGGTGGAAATCGTAGACCTTGAACTCGCGCCACGGTTCCGCCAACACCCCTCGTTCGGCTTCGGTGTATCCCTTCCCAGCGAACGCGAATCCGACGAGTCGACCCATCGGGTCGATAAACACGTCGAGTTCGACTCCGCCACCGCGCTCGAACTGCAGCGCGTACTGGCGTTGACCATCCTCGTCACTCGACCCAGGCTCGCTCCCGCTGCGGGATTCCAGAGGACCGAGCCACTGGACGATGCTCGCAAGGTCTTCGAACTCTGCTCGGCTGAGATCGTGGGTCAGGGGATCGGACGTATGCGAGGCCAGCGATTCGAAGTCCCCACGTTGCAGCGCGCCCAAGAGCAGCGTCACCGCGTCGTCGAAGGGATCAGAGTCTTCGACGGCGACAGAGGGTTCAACATAGCTCTGCACTTTGCCGCAGCCAGCGAGAGCAGACACACCAATTACAGCGGCCACGAATACACGCGTCATCATCAACGGCAGCGTCGCACCGAGTCTCCGCGGCGCCAACCCATGGTTCCAACTGGATCCAACGAAGGCACCAGCCGGTTCCCTACCGAGCACACCATCCCTCGTGACGTGCGTGCGATCACGGTTTCGCGCCGCGAAATCGAGCCCACCCGACACAGACCAAGCCTTGAGCGGCGACCCAGCCTCGATATGGCCCTTCGATTCCGATGCCTCCTCGCAATCACAATGCTGGCTCCAGCGTGCGACTCCAGCTCCAACGATGACGCCTCGCTCGACGTGCCCAGCTCCAGCGACCCCCGCTGCGCGGCCCTGTGCATCGACGAGCCGCCGATGATCGACGGTGCCTACGACGTGTGCTCCGCCCAAAGCACCCGGCTATGCGTCGATCTCTGCGAGCAGCGCATCGAGGAGACCGACAACATCTGTGCGGAGTGCCTGCTCGAAGACGCCAGGTTCAACAGCCCCTCCGGGGAGGACTTCACTGTCTGTGGAGACGACGGGATGTGTTACGTGGGCCTGACGTCCTTCTGCGAGGATGGGTGTTGGTTCGACGACTCCGGTGGGTACTGTGATGAAGGCGATTCCTGCGACGGGGCCGAGGTTCAGTACCAAGAGCAGGTCAACGCAGGCGAGGCGTGCGCATACCCCCAGGGCGACGACGTCGCGCGAGCCGCTTGCCACACGACGTTGCATCCTCGCGAAGAGGTGACGTGCGACGTGGAGTTTGACACGGTCACCGCCTGCACCGACGTGTGCGGCTGATTCCAACCGAGGCCTGTTCTCCGCGCTCCGGCCCCGATACTCTGAAGCCGCTCTCCGATGGTGAAAACCGCCCTTCGAACTCTCGCCGTGCTGGGCTCGCTCTGTGCCGCGTGTCAGGGGGACAGTCTCGAGGTCGGCGGAGATCAAGTACTCGAGCGCGAGGACGTCGAGGGCTTGCCGCCTGGAGACGCCTCCGGCGACGCTGCATCCGGAGCCTTCATCGTGGGCGCCCTCGAGCAGCGCTCTTGCCGATGCGATGGCCCGGATGAGTTCGGCCTCTGCGACCTCTCTCTAGGCGCCACGGGAATCTGGCTCGTTCAGGATGATGGGGCCCTGCAGCTGCAGCTCTTGGACGCCCTCACCGCCCTCGAGGACATCGTGCTCGAGGGCGGAATCGACAGCGACGGTGCGTTCGTCGTGGGAGGCGTCAACGAACTCGCTCTCAACGGCGTCCGGTTGACCCAGAGCTTTGACCGGGCCACAGGCGTCGTCCGTCCGAACGATGGCGGCCAGATCGAGTGGGTCCGTCGCAGTCGCAGCCTGGCAGGTGACGGATCGGACTGCACCATCACCCTCGACATGGAGTTCTCGTGGTGGGATCCCGACGACGTCGGTGCCTGCACGCTCGCGCTGCAGTGCCATCCGTCGCGGCCCTACTGCTCCAACTTCGTCTGCACCGACGGGTCTCCTGGAACAAGCTGCGGGCTACCGCCCGACTGCGCCTCGGGCATCTGCGTCAATGACATCTGCGTGACCGGGGCCGCAGGTTCGATGTGCACCTTCAACAGTGACTGCCTCTCACGGTCGTGCAGCGCGGAAACCTGCGACTGAGTCGTCGCTGGGTTGTCACTGCCCATCAGCCGGCAACAGACAGACCGTGCTTTGGTCAAATCGGAAAACGTTTTCCGATTTGACCGGGAGGTCGCCCCAACATCGGAGTCAACGAGGCGGGCGTTGTTCGGTGCCGCGCGCAGCTCACTGCAGTGCACCCATCTGCAGATACGTCGGCGAGTCGCCCACGTCGACGCGAACGATCGGCGCCTGTCCAAGGACAGCTTCCACGACCGTGATGGCTCCACAGCTCAGCTCGCCGACCGGCAGCGGCATCGTGTTGTCGATCTCCTGGCCGCCAAAGCCCTCCGCGGGTCTGCAGATTTTTTCGCATGCGTCCGGAAAGACCCAAAGTGCGCGGTGTCTTGAACTGTGTGGCGCGGAGGGTTCGGACTGACCGAATCCGCCACCGGGAGGCGCGATGGGTTGCTCGAACTGCACTCGTTCACAGGAACGAACGATCTCAGGCTGGACACCGCAGTCCGGGGTTTTGACGGGAGGTTTTGAGCTGGCACAGCGCATCGCTCGCGAGGTGCTCGAGGACGCGACCCGCTACCATCGTCAGTTTGGCTCAGGGTTCGAGTATCGAGGCTCCACAGGGCGCTTCATCATCACGGCCCAAGCCTACGAGCGGCTCCTCGCGAGGTTCGGGTCGCTCGACTTCAACGCCAACGCGATGCTGCGAGAGGGCGCATTCGCCTCCTACAACCAAGCCGAAGACCGCCTCAACTTCAGGCCCGAGAACCTCGGGAGGCCATCGGCACGGGCCGCGATGCTCCACGAGCTTGTCCACGCCTACCAGGACCTCGAGCACTTCAACGGTCTGCACCTCGAGATCGAAGCGACCGCGTATCTGGCCCAGGCGCTGTGGGTTGCCGCCGATGAGGTGACCCGCCGGTTTCCCAACAGCACCATCCGGCGCCGGTTGCAGGTCCAGGCCTCCGTACGGGTGCAGTCGTCCAACACGCCAATCTTCATCGAAGCCGCGCGCCTATGCCTGTCCTTGGGACTCGACCGAGCGCCCCGAATCCTGGGTCGACGTGACCTCGCGCCACTCGAGCGAGCGCTCAGAGACTCCCAGGCGTACCGGGGCGTGGTCGATGCCCAGTTCCGCGGCAACGGCTTCCGGCAGTAGCCGCTGCGAGTCGCGTCGAGTAGAAGACCTCGGTGAGTCAGCCCGACCTCCGCGCCGAGCCCGAGCATGCCCAGGTGGTCATCGAAGGCCTGCAGTACCCGGGCGCGGTGCTCGAGGGTCTGGAGCTCGATGGCTGCACGATCCGCAGCAGCGTGTTCTCGGGCGCGAGCCTGCCGGAGGCGCGGTTCGAAGACTGCACGTTCCTCGGCTGCGACTTCAGCAACGCGTCGCTGCCTGGCGCTCGGCTGGTGGGCGTGAAGTTCATCGAGTGCAAGCTGGTGGGCGTCGACTTCACCGCCGTGCGCCCCGTCGGCATCGACGTCGAGTTTCGGGCCTCGATTCTGCAGTATGCGTCCTTCTGTGGGCTCTTCCTCAAGGGCACGCGGTTTCGGGACTGCGACGCGACGTTCGCCTACTTCACCCGCACCGACCTGCGGACCACCGACTTCTCGGGGACCGATCTCAGCGGCGCGGTCTTCCACGACACCGATCTGCGTGCGGCTCGACTGCACGAGGCCCACGGCGTCGACCTCGATCCAACGCACAACCGGATCGCAAAGGCGAAGCTGAACGGGGACGCCGCTGTGCAAGCGCTGCGTCGGCTCGGGGCCGTGGTCGAAGACTGAGACAGCGACCACGACCGAGCGCTCCCGGATCGACTCCCCCAACGTTCCCGATCTGGGAAGTCGTGCCGCGGGCGCTCGGGTGTCGTTTCGAGTTTGCGATGGCACCCTTCTTGCTGCTCACGGCGTGCATGAGGTGCATCCAAGGAAGTGTGGCGTCGATCGTCGTCATCGTCGGGCTGGGCTGCAACGCCTCGACGCCGCCGGGCGATGCGGAGACCGGAGACGCCTCGGCCGGAGGTCGAACAACCGGTGGCATGGAGACATCGACCTCGGCGGCAGGTTCGGCCGAGGCCGGTCCTTCCACGGACCAGAGCACGGACTCGAGTGGCTCGTCGACCGGGACGAGCGGCGATCCCACAACACGAGGCACCACCGGCGCCACGGGCCCCGACGCCGAATCCTCGTCCGGCTCGACGGGCGGTGAGGTCGATTGTCCGGGCCTGGATGCGTTCGACTGTGCTCCGTGTGACCTGGTGGTACCCGATGACGCGCCTACAATTTCAGACGCAATCCTCGACAGCTCTGCGCCCGGATTGGTCTGCGTTCGCGCGGGGGACTACGAGGAGTCGATCACCCTACGCCCCCACGTTTCGGTGCGCGGCGTCGGTCCGCAGACGCGCATCATCGGTCAGGTCTCGCTCGTCGACCTGCCCGATCCCGACCCCACGCCCACGGTGGTCTCGGATCTGACGGTGGGAAATTCCTATGGCGGATTCCTGAGCTGCCCGCCAAACAACCAGATTTGCAATGGCAACAACGCCGACAACTACGGCCTGACGATCGCGCTGACCATCGAGCGTACGATCATCGAACCCGTGCCCGGAATCGGCACCACCTACTGCCTCTGGTACACGCCCTTTGGTGGAAGCACGAACCTCACCGTCCGTGACAGCGAGTGTCACTCCAACGACGGGCTGAGGCTCGTTCCTCGTGCGAACCAGCCCGAGACGATCTCGATCGACATCCTCATCGAGCGCAACGTCATCACGCCGGGGGTGCACGATTGGATCGGTGGTCCGGTCGACGTCTTGCCGGAGCTCGACCTCGCGACGGAGGACTCCCACTACGACGTCACGATTCGCAACAACTCGATGGAGAGGACGTGGGGGCCGGCCTTCTACATCACGACCTCGCCTGCGTGGCCGAGCGACGCCTCGATCACCCTCGCCCACAACACCGCAGCCGACGCGACTGGGTTGAGCATCATTCCGGCCGCCATCTGGCACGATGGACCCGACAGCGGCGGCCCTCCTCTGCACGTCGCCAACAACCTCTTCCACGAGTATGAAGCGCTGCTGGAGGGGGTCCCGTTGCAGACCGAGATCGGGAACCTGCTGGTCGAGGGTGCGTTCCCCTTCGTCTCCATCGAGGATGGAGACTTCCACCTGCTGGATGGGGCGGGAGCGATCGATGCCGGCGCCCCCGGGTTTGCGGATGACGACTTCGATGGGGATTTGCGGCCGCTGGACGGAGATGGGGATGGCTCGGCGGTCGCCGACATCGGGTTCGACGAATACGATCCCGACGAACCCGAGGGATAGCAAAAAACATCCCGCGTGGAACGCCTCTGCGTTACCCCTTCTTGGGATACGGACGCAGCCCGAGCAGCATCTCCGACTTTTCGGTGAGCGGCTGGGCAAGCCACGCAGGGTCCGTGTCCGCCTCGAGTTCCTTGACGACCAGGGCGTAGACATCTTCGCGGCTCTGGCTCGCGTCGATCTCGACCACCTTGCCAAGGCTCTTGAAGAGCTCCAGCGTGGGAAGGGTCTCCGCCTTGAAGGTGTCAAAGCGCAGCTTGAGGCTCTCGACGTTGTCATCGACGCGGCCGGAGTACTTGCTGCGCCCCAGGATTCGCTTCTCGAGCACGTCGTACGGGCACTCGAAGTACAGCATCTGTGGCAGCTCGGCTTCGCGTCCGTAGACCTCGTACCACCCTTCGAGGTTGTCCAACGAGCGCGGAAAACCGTCGACCAGGAAGTTGAGTTTTCCCGTCGCCCGCATGGCCGCCTCGATCGCGTTCTTGAGCAGCCCAACGGAGACCTCTCGGGGCACGAGCCGTCCCGCCGCGATGGTTTCCTTGATCAGGGCCGACGTGGAGCCGCCCGCCTCCCGTTCGGCCCGCAAGAGGGTGCCCACCGACAGGTGAACCCAGCCGAGCTGCGCTTCGGCAAGCTCGCACATCGTCCCCTTCCCGCTGCCCGGACCTCCCAGCACAAAGATGACGTTGGGCTTGGGCAACGGCTCCCTTGGGTCGAAGTGATGCAGGACAACCTTGGGTGCTGGAGCGACGCCCTTCTTGTACACGTGCCACTCGCGCTCGGTGGGCGGCATGTCGTCGTCGCTGGTGATGTCGTAGGCCAGGTGCCCATCGAGCCGACAGATGCGCCACGACTTGTAGCTGTTGGAGTACGACAGCGCAGGACTCCGCTCGGACTTTCCATCCGCGCGGTCCCAGGCCATCTTTCCGTTCCAGTAGCCCAGACTCGAGACCGTTCCGGACTCCGATTCGGCCGGCGGCGCGGTCGAGGGGACGAACAGCCCGTCCACTTCGGGAAGACCCGCGCCGGAGACCTCGATGAAGAACGTGTTCGGTTTGAGATCGCCTTGGTTCACGGTGTCGTCCTTCGTCCGAGTTCGTGGCCGCGCTGACCGAGCGCGCCCTGGGCGGACCGTAGCTCAAACCGGGCCGGGAAGCTCAGATCACCGAGGGTCCATGCGCCGGGACCGCGAAGAGCCTGGCGTCTCGCGAATCTGGCATCCTGAGGAGGTGCACCGCTTGCTGCCTCTCGCATCGCTCCTCAGCTGCGCCGTGATCTCAGCCTGTGGCAGCGGCACGGCGACGAGCGAGACCTCGTCGAGTTCAACCGGCGGGAGCTCGGAGTCGGCCACCGAAGCCTCGAGCAGCTCGACCTCGAACTCGGGCGATGCCGAAGGATCCACGACCTCGTCCTCGGAAACCTCTTCCTCCCCGGAGACCTCTTCCTCCTCGGGAACCGCTGCGGAGACCAGCGACACCACCTCTACCGCCGCGTGCGAAGGGGAGTGCCTGGAGATTCCGCGGGGGTGGCAGGGCCCAGCACTCGTACAACGGGGGAAAACCGCTACGGCCTGCGAGGGGGACTTCGACGTCGAGCTCGCGCAGGCAAACCGAGGCTTGGTCGCCTCCCCTGCCTCCTGCGGCTGCGAGTGCGGCGACGCCGCGGGCATGGGATCTAGCGACATTCAAACGTTTCGCTACGACATTCACGACACCTTCTTCTGCCCGGGAATCCCGACGACGTTTGGCAACGGCACCCTATGCGAGGACGTATTCGGCGGTGCCGGTCCCGGAGGTCTGATGCAGCTCGACGTCGAGGATGGGTTCGCACCTCCGGGCAGCTGCGATCCCATCGAGGAGATCGAGCTCGAAGCCGTCGCGTGGGACGAGGTGGTCACGCTGTGCGGCGGCCTGGCCAGCACCGGATCTTGTGAGCAGCCAAACGAACAGTGCACCCCAGGAGAACCCGGCCTGCAGAAGTGTGTGTTCCAAGCGGGCGCAGCCGATTGCAACACGGCCGGCCCCTTCATCGTCCAGCAGGACGATGCCTTCACCGAGTTCACCGACGATCGAAGCTGCACGCAGTGCGCGTGTACACAACCAACCGGCGGCTGCCAGATCGAGTCGGTCGAGTTCTTCGACGGGTTCTGCTCTCCGATCAACTCCCTGGGCGAGGTGAGCGTGAACGCCGATGACGCGTGCCTCGAGGTCCCCGACGTGAACATCGAGCAGTTCCGGGTCACGCAAATGCTGCTGCCACCGGCTGGCTCTGTCACCTGTGACGCAACCGGCGGCACACCGAGCGGAGCTGCCTTGCCGCAGGATCCCATCACAATCTGCTGCCTCCCCCCTGTCGCTCAGTAGTCGGCGCCTTGCGTCGGCTATGATGAGGGCATGCAGACGGCGCGGATCCCCCTGGCCATCCTGATCGCGCTCGGGATGGCCAGCGCTAGCGCGTGCAAGGTGACAGCCCCACCCTGCCTCAACGCTCCGCCTCCAGAGTACTACGAAGAAGCCGACAACCCTCCGCCTCCAGAGTACGACGAGGAAGCCGACCCACAGAGACTCGACGTGGGGACCGACCCCGAATTGGGGCCGTGCCTCTCACCGCTTCCTACCGACGACCCGTCCATCGGTCCATGCCTGGATGTCGCCCTGCCAGACGAGCCACCGATGACGCCGTGCTTGATGGTTGTCGCACCGCCTGAGAATGAGCCCGAGCCGCACGGCGATCGGCGCAGTGAACCCCTCCGGACCAAACCTCCCAAGGCCGGAGATGTCACATCCCGCGCGGAAGTCCTTGAGCAGCTCGCCGACTCCCTGCCCCCGGACGTCCTCGCGAAGCTCCGCAAGCGCAAGGAGTGACTGATACCCTGCAAGGGATGCTCGGCGGCGCACCGGACGATTTCGCGCTCCTGGACGCCTGGACCGACGGGGATGACAAGGCCGGCGACGCGCTGCTGCGTCGGCACTTTGCCTCTTTGTTTCGCTTCTTCTCCAGTAAGGTCGACGAAGGCGCCGAAGACCTGGTCCAGACCACGTTGATGCGCTGCATCGAGAGTCGCGATCGCTTCGGCAAGCGCTCTTCGTTTCGCACGTACCTGTTCACGGTCGCGCGCAACACGTTCATCGACCAACTCCGCAAGCGACTGCGGACCCCCGACGCCCTCGACTTCGCGGAGGTGTCGCTGGTCGATGTCCGGACCTCACCGAGTGCCGCTGCGGCCCGCGATCAGGAACACGCCGCACTCATCGCAGCGCTCCGCGCCCTTCCGCTGGAGATTCAGATCGCGGTCGAGCTGACCTATTGGGAGGGGCTCAACGCCGTCGAGGTGGCGGAGGTCTCGGGGGTGACCCCAAGTTCGGTCCGGAGCCGTCTGACCCGCGCCCGCCAAGCCCTACGCACGTTGTTGCCCGGGATCACAGGCGCCGAGCCCGGCTGAGCCGTCCCAAAGAAAGACTTCGCAGCACTTGGAGGGGGCCTGTCGTCTACCAACCCCGAGATGCAGAGACGACACAACGCAAGCGCATGGATGACGGCCTCGGCTCTGGCGCTGACCGCCGGACTGCTGGGTCTGCCAGGCTGCGATGCTGAGGACGACGACAACGTCCCTACGGCGACCTCGCAGGGCCCGGCTGATGAGGGGTCAACGGGTTTCCAAACCGAGGACAACGACGACGAATCGACCGCGGCTGACGACGACAGCGCAACAACCGGCGCGGGATCGAGCGCTGGCTCGGGTGACGACGACCCAGCACCCGGCTCCGATGGCGATCCGTCGACGACCGGGGTTGGCACCGGGGATGCGGGTGACACCGGTGACATGGGCGACACCGGCGACATCGGCGAAACGAGCGGCGGCGAGGACGTCTGCGAGGGCCTCTCCAATCCGGCGTGCGCCGCGAATGAGGACTGCTTCTGGCAGGTGACCGCCCAGGATGGGGAGACGACCGAGCAGTGCGTCTCCGATCCCTGTCCTGCGCTCCCCCAGCTCGCCTGCGATCTCCAGCCACAATGTGCCTTCGACCCCGTCCTCGGCTGTACGGGCGCATGAGCGCAGGCCAAACGCCCTCGCGAGGTTCGACAAGATCGGAGAGAATCGTTTGAACGTGGAAGACGCCGAAACAACCGTCGCGGAGGTGATGGACGCCCATCGCGTCCCCGGCGAGATGGACGCGGCGTTGGCAAGAGTCCGCGAGCGCATGTTCGCCTCCCAGGTCGTGGCCGGGCACGCCGTGGGCCGCTACGTACTGATCGACAAGATCGGCGAGGGCGGCATGGGCTCGGTCGTGCGGGCCTACGATCCCCGACTGCAGCGAGAGGTGGCCCTCAAGCGGCTGCGCTCGTCTCGCAACGCAGATCTGCGGGGCCGTCTGCTGCGAGAGGCCCGGGCGATGGCGAAGCTGCACCACCCCAACGTCGTGACGGTCCACGACGTCGAGCTGATCGACGACGAGTTGGTGATCGCGATGGAGTACGTTCGCGGGATCGATCTGCAGCGCTGGCTGAGAGAAACGCGGACACCCGAGGAGATTCTGGGCGCCTTCGTGCAAGCAGGACGGGGTCTCGGAGCCGCACACGCTGCCGACCTCGTCCACCGCGACTTCAAGCCGGCCAACGCCCTCGTCGATGAAGCCGGACGCGTACAGGTCACCGACTTTGGCCTGGTCCGGGACGCACGCGAGGACACGCCGGCGACCCCTTCGGCGAGCGGGGCGACCGACCCGACCCTCGATGGGCTGCGCGTGGATCAGACGTCGGCAGACATCGCGCTGGGCACCCCGCGATACATGGCTCCCGAGCAGGAGAGTGGCGGAGCCGTCGACCGCCGCGCCGACATCTACGCCTTCTGCGTCGCGCTGTGGGAGGCGCTGGCCGGCGCTCCCCCGTTTCACCAGAAGACCTTGTCCGAGCTGCGATTCGCGAAGCTCGCTGCATCGCCGCGCTGGCCGAAGACAGTCCCGGTCCGCCCCGAGATACTCCGGGCGCTGGAACGGGGGCTCAAGCCAAGTCCGTCGGCACGGTGGCCGACGATGGCGGCACTGCTTTCCGCGATCGAGTCTCAGCCGAAGATGAACCGGCGTTGGTGGCTCACGCTCCCCATCGCCGCCGCCGTGACGGTCTCCGCGGTCGCGGCGGTCGCGGCCTCTCGCTCGTCATCCTCGCACATGGGCTCGGATGACGAGGGGCTGTCCTGGACCGAGGAACGTCCCCTCGTCGCGCAACGGCTCGCCGATCTCGACGGCGCTTTCGCAGAAGATGTCGCAACCCGGGCGCTCGCGAAGCTCGACGGATTCGTCGACGGCTGGAATTCCCAGCGCGCTGTCGCGTGTGGTGCCGATCGAGACCACGAAGAACGCGAACTCGAGCTTGCGTGCCTGCAGATAGGGCGTGCCCGCTTGGAGTCCGTGGTCGAAGTTCTGACCACGATCAGTTCGACGGAAGTCCTCAACACGCACCGACTCCTCTCGCGGTTGCCCGACCTTTCGAGCTGCTCGAATCGGGACTCCAGCCTCGCCCTCGAGTCACGCGACAGCCCGGAGGTCGGGGTGATCAGGCGAATGCTTGCGACCGCGTCTGACCTCGGCGCGATCGGACGGCACGCAGAGGCGCTCACGGAGGTGGAGGCTGCAGTGAACGCCGCGCACTCCGCTGGGCTCGAGGCCTTGTGGCTCGAAAGCCGGATCCAAGTCGGAGGGATCTACATGCGTCAGCAACGCATCGAGGAGGCCATCGAACTCCTCCGAGAGGCCCTCTCCGTCGCACTCCAGCGCGGCGAGGATCGTTTGGTCGCGAGGGCAGCCTCGCTGCTGGGAAGCCTGCTTGCCGCCCGGGGCTCGCGTGCTGGTGAGGGAGTCACGCTGACCCAACTCGCGCTCGACATGTCAGCACGAACACAGGACAGCGCGAGCTGGACGGCAGCCATTCACACGAACGCTTCAATCGCATTGTCGACCGCCGGGCACCCTGACAAGGCCGTGGATGTCGGCCTACAAGCCGTACGACTCAGCCTCGAAGGAGGCCGCGAAAACACCCTGCAGCATGCGGAGCTCCTGCATTTCTCCGCAGTGTCGCTCTGCCAGGCAGGACGACATGACGAAGGGCTCGACTCCGTGAATGACGCTGTGGCTCGAACGCGAGAACAGCTCGGCGATCTTCATCCCTCGCTTGGTGGTCCGCTCGTCACCCGCGGATCGTGCAGAATGAACGTGGACGATGTCGAGGGCGGAATCGCAGACTACCGAGAGGCCCTCGCGCTGTTCGAGGCAGCATACGGACCCGACGACTCGCGAGTTGGCGTAGCGCTCGACAACCTTGGGCTCACGCTCGCTCAAAATGGAGACCCGTTCGAGGCTGAGCGCCTGATGAGACGCAGCTTGGCCATCAAGACCCAGCTCTATGACGAGCACCACCTCCAGATCACCTATGCCCAGGAGGGTCTCGCCTACGCACTACGCTACCAAGGCCGCTTCCGGGAAGCCGAAGCCCTGTTCGAGGCCTCGGCACGGACAAAAATCGCAAACATCGGTCGAGAGACCGTGCCCGTACTCCACTCACACATCGGCCTCGCGATCGTCGCGATCGACCTCGGCCGCGTGGAGCGAGCCGTTGAGCTCCTCGATGAGGCGGACCGCATCGCCGACGCCACCGTAGAGCCAGACTCCGAGCTCCGGGCGAGGATCGACGAGCTCCGGTCCCAACTGTACTAACTGCTCCTCCCAGTGGCCGAACACACTGACATCAGATCAGTGGTCGGGGTCGTGGCGCGATCGAATCGTCGAAGAACTCCGTAAACGGGCGGTCGGGGGAACAACGAGGCATGCTTGGGGGTTCAAAGATGGGTGAACCACTGGATCGGAGCGCGCGCCCATGCCCCAACGCGCCTGGACGATCCGTTTCGAGGGGTGAGCCGGGTTGAGCTCCCCCGTCGAGATGCCGTACCTCGTGAGCGGGCCCTGGCAGAAACGACGCTCCCCCCGTGGCCAAAACTCCGTCGCGAGCGCACGCCACCCCCGGCGCGCTTGCGCCCTACCGCGCCACCTCGTTCGACGAGGACGCCTACGGTCTCCCTGCCGCGGCGCGGGTTTCTCTGGATGACCCGAGTGATCACGGGCCTGTTGGTCGTCCCCACGCTGTATGCCCTCGCGGTCGTCGCAGGCGGATTCGCAGGCAGCCTCATGGCGCTGAAGCTCCTCAACGCCTGCCTCTTCGCTGTTGTGGCGCCCTTCCTGTTTCATGTGCTGGCCAGGCTGCTGCGCTGGACCGTCCAAGCGCCGACCGGGTGAAGGCCAGGCCGGAGATCTCGCCGAGCACGAAGTTCTCAGGGCCGACGGAAGCTCGGGCGAGACCGGACCGCAGATACCGGTTTTTCATCTTTTTTGGGATCACATCCTGGAGCCGTCCGCCTACAGCAGCGACCCCGGCATCGCGCCAGGTGAACGGCCCCAAGGCGAACCCATGAAAGAGCAGATCATCTCGACCCTCTCTTCTGAGAGGACCGGTGCCCCCGACCTCCAGACCCTCTTCGAGCGCGACCCCGCCGTGTTCGCGAGCGCGGCCGCAGAGGCCAAGGCGACCGCGATGGCTGCCCTCGCCGGCGACGAAGCGTCGGTGCGCTTCCTGATGGAGCAGGAGGCCTTCTGCGAGCTGCCGCTGACCACGATCGCGCACCACCACCTCGAGGAGGTCACCGACTCCTGCATCGCCTGCATCCAATTGCTCACGACCATGCTTCCGCCCCACGCGGTGAACACCCGCCGGGCGTTCCTTGGACATCCAGCGTTCCCGCACCTTCTCGCGGGCTCCAGCCAAGCGTGTTTGACCGCGCTTTACCAGTTCTCCCTGCGAAGTCGCGTCACCCGAGAAGCACGCGCCGCATTGCTCGAGGCGGGCGCGGTCCCCCACGCACTGAGTCACAACGGGTTGACCGTCGCGCACCAGAGCGCAGCCTGGGGCGACGCAGAGTGTTGGGAGGAGCTCCCGCAGGCCCTTCGGCGCTCCGGTAGCCACCGCGCCATGGACATCCCGGTGAAGGTTGGCGAGGATTTCTACCGCGTCAAGGCGCCCGCCGGCTCCACGCCCCATGCGGTGGCGACCGCAGCCCTGAAGATCGCCCGAGCGGCCGCCGAGAACGAGGCGGTGTCCACATGGATCGCTTCACTCGAGCACCTGTTGGGCACGATGGAGACGATGCCGAAGAAGGCACCATGCACATCCGAGTACCTCTGGGAGCGTGCCTGGCCGCCTGCAAAGACGCTCAAGGCCGAGCGGGGAGCGCGGGTGTCGGACGGTGACACTGCCGGCACGGTGCTCATCAATGTTACCGCGCGACCCAACAACTGGTTCGGCGTATTGGTGCGGACCGACGACGGAGATTTTCGGTGGCTGGAGCGTTGCTGGCCGGTCCCAAAAAAGCTCAAGTCCAAGCCGACCGCTGGGGACATCAAAAAGCTCGCCACCGTTGAACACGGGAAACCGGACCTGATGCTCAACACCCTGGCGCAGCTGCGGGTGAAGTACTCCCAAGCGGGCTTCGAGCTGCTCCGGTGGGGTCTCCTCGCCGCCGACGAGAACTTTCTCCACCGCGGCTTGCTCGTTCAACAAGCGCTCGCGCACGGCCTCTCGCCCACCGACGATGCAGCCATGATCGCGGCGTTCGCAAACTGCGGGAAAGGAGGGGTCTTCGAAGGCAGCGGTCCGGGCCTGCAGGCGCTGTTCTCCGTCCTCGACCAGGACTGGCTGCAAGAGCGGCTGCCCACCTTGCCCCCCGAGGCCCAGCTCGCCTACGCGATCGCCTTCCCCGACGCGCCGCGTGACGAAGCCCTGGTGCCGTGGATCATCGAGGCGGTGCAAAAGGGCTGGCGCGTCTCCGGACGGAACCGCTCGGAACTGGGCGAGTTGATGCGCCGATTCGAGATCTCCGCAGACGACCTTCCGGTGGCGTCGATGCTCGCCAAGGCCAAGTCCATCGACATCGCCGAGTGGTCGCCGCTGCTGGTCGGGTTGCCCAAGGAAGATCTGCTCACGCTCATCAACAAGCGCTCATCCAAGCTGGGCCACGCGCTCAAGCCCTCGTTTCTGCGCCAGAGACGGGAGCGCTCCGGCGACAGCTGGGACGACTCGGTCGAGATCGTCGAAGCGGTCAGGTCTCGGTTTCCCAAGAACGACCGCCAGCGATGGAGCTCCCTGCTCTTGGGCCCGGCCGGCCCGGTGCCGGACTGGACGCTCGAAGAGCTGACTTCAACGACCCACATCAAGCAAGACAGCACGATCGAAGCTCTCTCCAAGACGCAGCTGGAAAGACTCGTCCGCGAGAAGGCCGATGGTGACGAAGAGTTCCGAATGCTCGTCTCGGGCGAGGCGCCGCAGAAGGTGCCGGTCGACTCCATTCGAGCGCCACGATTCTCGATGACGAAGGAGCGATTTGCAGCCTGTCTGGAACAGACATGGGACGAAGCCATCGCCGGGTCGAAGCAAGACGGCTCCAAAGAAGAGAAGATCGAGGCGTATCGTCGCTTGGCAAGCGCTGCGCGAAAGTACCCGCTCGTGCTTCTTCAAGCCAACGGTGGCGTCTTGACCGATCGCGTGTTCGAGATGCTGCTTCCGGCTATCTATGCCCATCTCGACGCCCCGGCGCGGCGATCGATCCTGCCCGACTTCTCGGCCGACGCCACGCGAGCGATGACGCTCGAGCAGCTCGAGACCTACTACGGGCGGTGGCGACTCGAGTTTTCGTCGCAGCAGGACTTCTTCGACCACTTTGCTTGGAGCGTGTTGGCGCAGCCTCCTGCTGCCGTCTTCGCCGCACTGCAGTTCTGATGAGCCTTGGTCGACCCATCCGCGGCGGACTTCGTGGGACAAGTTCGGTCGACGGCGTGACGGTTCCGCCTTACGCTCAATGCCATCCTCATCGTCGCTCTCACGCTTGCGTTTGCCGCCCCCCCGACGAGTTGCGGGGCAACAGCAGATGTCGAATCCCGGCTCGAAACGAGGCTTGGCTCCACGATCGAGCCCGGACGGGTCGTGGCGGAGATCCACTCGAGAACCACGGAAACGGGCGTCGAGGCGGACGTGGTGCTCAACGTCGACGGCCGAGAGTACCGACGCAAGCTGGCGGGCGAGTCGTGTGACGGGATCTTGGACGCCGCGGCTCTCCTGACGGCTTCCCTCTTGGA
>CAYGTG010000002.1:0-31161 GCA_964352485.1 uncultured Nannocystaceae bacterium
GTCCGCGAACGGTCGCACCACCAGGCTCGCCGCGAACATCCGAGATGCCCAAGGACGTGAGTTCGGCGCCGAGCAGCGACTCGAGGCCAGGCGCACAAGCAACAAAAAGAGTGAGCATGCGTCAAGGCTCCGGGGGCGGCTGCGGGATGTCGGGGCAGGTGGCGAGTTCGGCCAAGCATGGGTCGTACCGCAGCTCCCGCCCCGCCGACCGAAAAAAGATGCCGATCTGATGCTCCATGAACTGTCCGACGTCGAACGGACTGTCGGTCATTCCAGGGGGCGAGAACCCGTGTGCACCGTCGAATTCGTCGATGAGCGGCAGCACCAGCGCGCTGAAGCCTTCGGCCTCCCCGTCCTCCGTCCCGGGCGTCCGGACCACCACCCGCAGCGCCGGGTCGAGCCGGGGTGCGACCAAGCCGTCGATGGAGAGTTCCGTACTCATCGGGCCGTTGAAACTCGCCGAGAGGTTGTCGACGTCGACCAACACCGGGCCCCAGTCCACGCCACGAGTGTAGAGCCACGGGATTCCAGCTTGCACGCCTTCATCGATGAGCACGCGGTTGACCGGCTTTTGATAGCGCGAGTCTGGATCGTAGATGTTCACGAATCCCGCCGCCTTGGCGATCGAGATCCCCGTGTTGATCGGAACGTTGGCATCCCCGACCGTCACGACGTTGAGCACGTTGGTGGGTCGCTTCACGAAGGTCTCACCGTTCTCGACGAACTCGAAGGGCTCGAGCGAGTAGTGCGGTGCATACAGAGCCGGGTCCGCGCCCTCGATCGCGATGCCCGCGATGCCGAGGAAGCGGCGCAACAGCGGGGTGCCTCTTTGGAACCCATACCCATCCTCGAACGCAACCACGGGGTCGCCGATCGCGTAGGCGTTGCCGCGGTACTCGGTGCCGTACTCGAACGTCCGAATCGCCGTGCGAACGTTGGGCGCGCCGACCAAGGAGCACGCACGAGCGTCCCCTTCGACCTGAATCGCGAAAACACCTTCAAAGACCTCGAGCTCCACCGGGTCGCCGGCGTCGGCCGGAACGCCCACGCGGAAGGTCCCGGCCAGGTCGCACGCATAGGTGCCTTCGGTACCCTCGGGACAGGTCCGGCAGGCCGAGTCGTCGTTGCCCTCGTCGTCATCGGAGCAGTTGGAGGCTTCGGGCCAGCCGCGATAGTTCTCGTACCCCGGCGGCGGCGCGTTGGGCATGACCAATGCGCAGCGTGACTCGCCCGTGGCCATGTTGGTCGCACGGACAACGTTGCCCGGCTCGATCTCGGTCCGGACGGCCAGGTCCCGGCGCGCGACCTTGTTGCCGTTGGGGAACGCCTGATAGATGCGCGTGCGGCCGTCTTCGGTAGGCTCTCCGAGGAACAGCGGCCCCAACATCCGCAGGCCCACGGCCTCGACCACCCCACCCTGCTCCGAGCGAAGCGTGAGGTCGATGAGCCCCGCGCCGCCGGAGATGGGCGCAGCGGCGACGATCTGCGGCTCGATTGCCGCCAGCATGGACGACACCAGCCCGCCCAGGCTCGTTCCGCTGGTGAAGTAGGCGTTGTTGGCACCGCCGAAGTCGACAACCCCATCGCCATCGAAGTCGCCGAGGATCTCGGGCGCCCCGTCTGCGTTGAGGTCGTCGGGACTGCCATCCGAGTCCACATCCATGAAGGCCCCGTCGGTCCCGAAGCTTCGCAGCAGGCGGACGAGCATCAGCCAGTCGGTGAGGGTTTGGCGGAGGTTGTCGCGGGTCTTGAACATGTACCCGGTGAAGAACTCAGCCCCAACGTCACCTTCACCATCGCCGTCGACATCCTCGATACGGCCTGCGAGCAGCGCATCCAGGGCAGGCGCCGCGCCCTGAGCCTCGAACAAGGCGCCGGCGATCTCCTCTTGGTCACCGATATCGACGCCGTGCCCCACCGCGTCGATGCTGCAGCCGGCGATACCAAACTTGGCGTGCAGCGCCAGCCCAAGCTGTTCGATCTTGTTGGACGTGTAGCCGTGGGCGTAGAGCACCACGGGAGCCGGCTGGGTGGGATCGGCCAGGAACTCCTTCTTGGGAACCACGCACCAAAACTGCACGTCGCGAAACTCCACCTGGTCCGCAAGCGCAGGGTCGCTGAGGTTCGAAGGCCAGCTTTCTTCGTCGAGGTTGGACGCATCCTTGTCCAGGCCGAGCAGCCACGGGGACTTGAACGTGCCAGAGACGTGATAGCCGTAGTAGTCGTGCGTCCGCACGAGCTGCTCGGTGTCGGTGATGCGCCCGCCGAACGCGGCCGAGGCCAACGCGGGCAAGATCGGGCGAATGGTCTCCGACGGCAGAATCCACGGGTTGTCGGTCGGCGAGCCGTCTGCCTCTCGATCTCGCATTCGCATCACGCTGCTGAGCGCTGGTGGGTTGTTCTCACCAAGCCAGGCCATCGCCCCCTCGCCATAGATGCCGTTGCGCACCGCGATCATATCGCCGGTCGCATTCTGCGTGGTGAACGACCACGAGAAGGCGATGTCGCTGGCGTCCAGCTCCTGCGTGTCCAGGAATTCGAGCACCGGCTGCAGCTCGTCGGTCTGCGCCGCATGGTTGACGAACGGAAACGGACTGCGAACGGCATCCCCGGACTCGCCCGTGAGGCGATTGGTGAGGACGACCGCGTACGTGGTGCCCTCGCGCAGCGGCATCACCGGCTTGAAGATCAAGGTGTTGGTCTCGAACTCATAGAACGTGACCAGGTCGCGGGTGACATCCAGCGTGGACGGGATGTTGTCCTCGCGCCGGTCGTAGTTGGGCCGGTCGAGCACGCCGTCGAGGTCGAGGTCCTCCCCTGGATCGAGGATGCCGTTGTCATTGAGATCCTCGGGGTAGGTCTCGAACGCGAGCGCGGTCGTGATGGTCTTCGGGTCGTGCTCCCAATATTGGTTGGGCGTGCGCAGCAGCTGCGGAAAGTTGCCCTCCCCGAAGTCCAGCGGCACCGGCTGCAGGTACGTCGGTGAGCCCGGCGTCACGTCCACGACGTACACCGCGTCGTTCGAGAAATCGTAGTCGCTGCCGTCGGTCGAGTTCCGGTAGTCGCGGTGGCGCTGGTAGATGACGTCCAAGTCCAGCGGCGCATCAAACCGCACCGTGATCGGCTGAAAGACCCCGAAGCCGGTCAACGTGTCGAGCTTTTTGCGAGCGACACGCTCGAGGTTGGTCGAGGCGACGAGGCTGGCATTGAGACGCAAGCCGGTCGGAGAGCTGGGGTCTGGCCGGGTCGCGATGTCGTTGGGAAACGGAAGCTCCGGCAGCGGCCTCCGCTCCAACTCGAAGACGATCTGTGGGCCGTCTCCGTCTGCCGTGCGCGCCAGCCCCTCTGGAGGCTCGGCGCAGCCCACCCAAGTCGCGAGCAACAAGCCGGCCGAGACTGCGAACGTCCGCATGGGCATCATCTTGCCCCAATCCGCGGCGAACTGCCTTGGAAGTGAGCAGCCATGCTCTGCGGACGTGGTACGAAGACCGACGCATGCGACGCCCCGCGGCCTTCCTTGGTCTGCTCCTCGCGAGCCTCGTCCCCGCCACGTCCGTCGCCGAGGAGGGCCAGTGGATGCCCAAGCAGATTGGCGACCTCGACGCACAGGAGCTGGCGCAGATCGGCTTGAAGCTCGAGCCCAAAGAGATCTGGAACGAAACCGACGGCGGCCTGATGAAGGCCATCGTCAATCTGTCGGGATGCTCGGCGGGATTCGTCTCGGACCGCGGCCTCGTCGCAACCAACCATCACTGTGCCTTCGGTGCGATTCAGGCCAACAGCTCGGTCGAGCACGACTACCTGACGGACGGATTTGTCGCGAACACCCTCACCGATGAGCTCCGCGCCAAGGGACGCACGGTCAAGGTGCTGGAGGAGATCAAGGATGTGTCCGGTGAGGTTCGAGCATCACTCGAGGGCGCGCCCGATGCGGTCGCTCGCGCCAAGGCGGTCGAAGCCAAGACCAAGCAGCTCGTCGACGCATGCGAGGCTGCCGGAGAGGGACACAGCTGCACCGTTCGCAGTTTCTACAGCGGCAGCGTGTTCCAGCTGTTCGACTACCTCGAGTACAAGGACGTCCGCTTGGTGTTCGCGCCCCCTTCGATGGTCGGCAACTACGGGGGCGAAGTCGACAACTGGATGTGGCCCCGACACTCCGGCGATTTCACGCTGCTTCGCGTCTACGCCGGACCCGACGGAAAGCCGGCCGACTACGCCCAGGACAACGAACCGCTCGAGCCCGAGCGCTGGCTCGAAATCAATCCGACCGGCGTACGTGAGGGTGACTTCGTGTCGGTGATGGGTTTCCCTGGACACACCGATCGCTACCTCCCGTTGCCCGAGGTCGAGCGCCAGCTCGAGCAAGCGCTCCCCGCCAAGGTCGAGCTCTACGGCCAGTGGATCGACCTGCTCAACGACAAAGGCGCAGCGGACCCAGCCGTGAAGATCAAAGTTGCGTCCACCCTTCGAGGGCTGGCCAACGTGCACAAGAACAGCCGCGGCATGATCGACGGGATTCGCCGCCTGGGCCTGCTCGATCGTCGCAAGGCCGAAGACGCGGCGCTTGCGAAGTGGGCGAGCACCGCGCAGGAGAAGTACGGCAACGTCTTGCCCGATCTGGGCGCGCTCTCCGAAGAACGGCGGGCACAGTTTGGCCGAGACTACGCCGTGGCCAGCGTCAAGCGAGCCGGGAACGCGGTCGCGATCGCCATCGATCTCGTCCGGCGCGCCAAGGAACACACCAAGCCGGACCTCGAGCGAGTGAGCACCTATCGGGACCGAGACCAAGCCAAGCTGTGGTCCGCCATGGAACGGCGCTTGCGGGATCACGACCCGGCGGTGGACGAAGGCATGCTGCGCATCCTGATCCGCTGGGTGCAGACCATGCCCGAGGACCAGCGATTTACGGCGCTCGACGAGGCAGGCGTCTCCACCATGCTCGCCTCGACCAAGGTCGTCGACCCGGACTTCGTCAAGGCAGCCTTCGACGCTGCCGACTGGGACGCCCTCCAGGCCGAGACCGATCCACTCATCGCTTGGGCCCGCGACGTCACCCTCGAGCTTGAGGCGCTCGAGCTGCGCCGCAGGGACCGCCAAGGGCGAGAACTCCTGCTGGGCCCGCTTTACTTCGAGATGACCAAGGCCGTGCGCCCGGGGCCGGTCTACCCCGACGCCAACGGGACCATGCGTTTCAGCTACGCCACCGTTCGCGGCTACAGCCCCCAGGAGGGCTTGCTCGCCACCCCGCACACGACCGTGTCGGGACAGGTCGCCAAACACACCGGCGTCGATCCATTCGACCTCCCGCAGGCGGTCCGGGACGCCGCTCCCGGCGCGGCCCAGACGTTCTGGGCAGAGCCTGAGCTTGGCGATGTTCCCGTCTGCTTCCTCGCCTCCGGAGATACGACTGGAGGCAACTCCGGCAGCCCGGTGGTCGACGGGCACGGCCGATGGGTCGGGCTGAACTTCGACCGGGTGTGGGAGAACATCGCAGGCGACTTCGGCTACGCGATCGACCGCAGCCGCAACGTCATCGTCGACATCCGGTACATCCTATGGCTCATCGACGACGTCTACGGCGCCGCAAACGTCATCGATGAGCTGGGGCTGCGCGAACAGGCCGACGCGGGACCCCGCGGCAAGAAGGCCGTCGTCGCCGGACCGGCGAAACCCGGAACCCCGGCCGCCGCCGTAGCGAACACCCCTGACGAAGGCGGCGGAGACGACACCGGCCCCGACCCCGCGAAGCTCGGGTGCAGATCCGGCGGCGGATCCCGGTGGGGATTCCTGATGCTGCTGGTCCTCGCCCCCCTGCGGCGACTCGCCGGTCGCGCAGGGAGGCCTTCGTGAGAGGCCTCTTGAAGGCTACACCGCTTCGCCGCGCGGCCGCTGGGCAGGGAAGGTCGTGCTGAGGCGGTTTTCGGCGGCATCGAACAGGTTGGCCAGGACATTGACCATTCGGCGGCCCTTTGAAGCCAGGACGACCGGCGGCGCGCCAGCAACGCGCAAGACGAGCCGTCCCTCGTGAAGGACCCCCTCCATCGAAACCGACAACTCGGCCCCCTTGAGCCTCCGAGCGTACGGTTCGAGCGCCCGGCTGGTCCGGGCTGCGAGGTAGGTCTTGCGTGCCGGGCTGCAGCCCGGTGCTGAGTCGTTGATGGAGACGCGCATATTGCTGTGAGCCCTCCGATTCACGAAACGATTCGGGCCGGCGACTTTTCTTGTAGAAAGAATCCAACGCCCGCTCATGTCGGCCACTAGATCTCGACGCTCGGGCACCCGCCTGGGCAAGTACAAAATCGTGCGCCGTATCGCCGAGGGGGGGTTCGCGACCGTCTATCGGGCTCGCGACACCGTCGAGGGCATCGACGTGGCGCTCAAGATCCCGCTCGCAACCGAGGTGGATCCCGGGCTGCTCGAAGAGTTCTCTCGGGAAGCGCGCGTCACCGCGGGGCTGGAGCACCCCAACATCCTCTCACTCAAGAATGCCGACGTGATCGAAGGAACGTTCGTCCTCGCGTACCGGCTGGGGGAGGAGTCCCTCGCCGACAGGCTCGAGCGACGGATCGGAGTCCCCAAAGGCGTGGACTGGAGCGAGCAGCTGCTGCGCGGCCTCGCCCATGCGCATGCCAGCGCGATCATTCACTGCGACATCAAACCGGACAACATCATCTTGTTTCCCGGCGGCATCCTGAGGCTTGCCGACTTCGGCCTGGCTCGGGTGACGGCGAAGACGCGGACGGTGTCCGGCTCGGGCACCATTGGGTACATGGCCCCTGAGCAGGCCCTTGGGCGCCCGTCCCCGCGCTCGGACGTGTTCTCGGCCTGCCTCACCATTCACCGGCTTCTCGGCGGACTTTCTCCAAAGTGGCCGTTTGAGTGGCCGCCACCGCGCCACGAACGGGTCCAGGAAAACGCGCCCGAGTTCTCCAGCGTGCTGCGGCGCGGGCTCAAGGTCGACGCCAGGCAGCGCTACGCCGACGCCGGAGAGCTGCTCGAGGCCTTCGTGTCCGCCCGAAAGCGATGGGAACGACGCCGCGCTCGCGAGGCGTGACCACTCAAGCGCGCGCGTAGGTGGGCTGGTCCCAGACACACCGAAACCACGCCGGCCGCTCGGTAAACACCGCCGCCGCTCGCACCGTTCGCGCCGCGAGCACAGCGCTGCGCGTGTCACATTCGAGCGCAACGAGCGGGATCCGAACCCGGCCGAACATGGGCAAACACCGGGCCGACGCCGCGACCGCCTCCACGTGTCCGGTCACCGCGTCGTAGACGTCCTCCGCGTCCTCGACCACCGCGACCCGCTGCACGTGAAGGGGGACGTCCCAATCCACCACCCGGTCCGGGGCCGCCATCACGGTCGTCCCGCCGCTTGGCCGGGCAAACAGGAGCGACTCGAACGTTCTCCATGCCTCCGCCCGCAGCGTCCCGTCAATACGCAGATGCAGCGGGACTCTGCCCACCTCGGCCAGGAACGTCCGCAGCGGCACGACCCGGTAGCGACTCGCGTGGGGTCCGAACACCCGGTCGAGTGCCGCTGCCGAGATCCCCTCGAAGGTGGGCGCGCTGGCGCCGACGGGCTGGAGCAGCCGCAGGGTGCGGAGGTTGGCCACCACCAGCACGCCATCACTCGTCTCACAGATGTCGACGGCGACCGAATCCGCACCACCGTCGAGCGCCTCAAAACATGCCGCCACGGTGTTGGGAGGTGCGCGACCACTCGATCCGTAGCCGACGATTTGCGGTCGCATACGGATTGAGAGCCCACGCCGGACCACAACGGTGCACGCTCAATCCTCCGCCGCCCGAAAATCCTCTTTGCGCAGCCCGTGACGCTTCATCTTTTCGAACAGCGCTCGCGGTGACATGCCCGCGAGCGTCGCCGCGGCGCCAACCTTGCCGTGCACCGAAGCGAGCACCGCAACCAGATACGCCCGCTCGCCCGCCTCGAGGAGCCCCTCGCGAACGACCTTCCAGCTCTGGGCCCGCCAGGCGGCTGGGAGTCGGACGATCTCCTCGAGGTGCGCCGCGTGAGCGCCGGCCTCGGGCGCCATCGCAGGGGAGGCGAGTTCAGCGTGGGCCTGCAGCACCGGCGGGAGGTCAGCGATACCGATCGACGGGGCATCTGCGAGCAGCACCGCGCGCTCCAGCACGTTGGCCAGCTCGCGGACGTTTCCAGGCCAGGAGTAGGCCATCAGGCTTTCCATCGCCACCGCCGAGACCGGGGTGCTCGCTCGGCCGAGTCTCCCGGCGAAGTGTTCGAGCAGCACGGGAACCAGCACCTCGATGTCTTCTCGACGCTCTCGCAGGGGCGGGATCGAGAGCTCGACCACACAGAGCCGATAGTAGAGGTCGCTGCGAAAGCGACCCGCCTCCATCTCTCGATGCAGGTCCCGATTGGTCGCCGCGACAACCCGCACATCGACCTCGATGGTCTGCGAGGAACCGAGCGGGCGAACCGCATGCTCCTGCAGCGCGCGAAGCAGCTTGGACTGCATCGCGACCGGGACCTCCCCAACCTCGTCGAGGAAGAGCGTCCCCTCGTGCGCGAGCTCGAACAGGCCCCGCCGCGCGCGCTGGGCTCCCGTGAACGCGCCTCTTTCATGGCCGAAGAGCTCTGCCTCGAACAGCTCGCTCGGGATGGCCGCGCAGTTGACCGGAACAAAGGGCCCATCCGCCCTTGCGCTGCTTCGATGCAGCACCTCGGCGATCCTTTCCTTGCCTACGCCGGTCTCCCCGAGCAGCATCACCGAGCTGTCGGACCGCGCAACGCGCTGCGCCGTACTCAGCACCTTGTCCATGGCCGCGCTGGCCGTCACGAGCCGAGGCAACTCTCGGCGTCGGCCCCGATTCACCACGACGCTCTCCGCGAGACGGACCTCTCTACGCCGCATCACCAGGGCGGCAAGCGCGGGCCCCAGGACCTCGAGAGGCACGGATGCGTCGATGACGGTCACGCCCGCCGCCAGCGCTCGGGCGTGAATTTCGGGGTGCTCGATCTGCACCAGGGCGACGAGCTGTGGACGGTCAGGATGCACCGCGACCGCCGCGACGACCTCCGCGAGGGTGGCAACATCGTCGGCATCGACGAGCACCAGGTCTGCGGTACGCTCGTGCAGCCGGCTCAGCAGATCCGCCCGGCCGCCTCGACCCACCACCAGGGTTTCGGCGAACGGCAGCGCCTCGAGCACCTGCTTTCGCAGCGCCTCGTCATCGATACCCAAAGAGACCCGAACAAGCATCCGCCGCTCGGAGTCTACGTCAGTTTTCGGAAGCAACAGTTCCGATCCGGTCGCCATACTTCCGAAGCGGACCAGAACCACAGATTCCGACGCGAGCGGAGAGGAAGCGTAACTGCCTAGAACTACGTTGGCACGCGGGTTGCTTTAGCGATGGGTATGCAAGCGACCTCGGACTACGCCCTCGCCCAGCGTGCTGCTTCCGGCGACGTCAGTGCCCGCGACGAACTCCTCGCTCGGCACTACCGGACGATCGAGCGGCTGTGTCGGCGGATGTGCGGCGATCGGGCTTCGGCAGACGACGTCGTCCAGGAGACCTGCATCGCGATGCTGCGAAGCCTCGGTCGCTACCGCGGGGACGCTTCGTTCACCACCTGGCTGTACACCCTGGTGCGAACCCACCACGGCCGAGCCCTCCGCGCCAACTTGCGCCACCGCGTCCGCGCGGACCGGCTTCATGTGCACTTGAGCACCACCGCCGGGACCGACGTCCGTGACTCATTCGCCGCCGCTGCCCAATGGTCGCAGGTGCACCGTGCGCTCGGAGAACTCCACACGCTCGACCGCACGATTTTTGAGCTTCGAGAGCTTCAGGGCTACTCCGCAGCCGAGACCTCCCGAGCCACCGGCTTGACCGTCCCGGCCGTGAAGACGAGACTGCATCGCGCTCGTCGACGCGTGCGGACCCTTCTGGTCTGCGCGCAAGCCCAATCACAAGCCGCTTGAGCATTCGTGCCCGTCGATACCTACCTCCGCGTTCCGCCTGGCACCTTCGATGCCAGTCGGCACTTCTACCCCCGAGTCCTCAACGCGCAGATGCACGCGCTGGTTCGGTTCTTTCTCACCCTCGACCACGACCGGATCATTCAGCGTTACTGCTACCTGAATCCTCGGGTTGACCGTGACCACCTCGCGAGCATGCTCGGCTACGTGCCGAAGGTGTTTCGCTGGTCCGGCTGTGACCTCTTCCACGCCACGAGCGCAGGCGGTCGCCGGCGGATGGTCGTCATCGAGACCAACTCCTGTCCCTCGGGACAAAAGTCGATGCCGCTCTTCGAAGAGCACGATGACTACGGCGGCTACCGAACCCTGCTGGAGAACAGCTTCCTGCCCCGCCTTCGCGGCAAGCGGCTGCCACCGGGCGGCCTTGCAGTTCTGTACGACAAGAACTTCATGGAAGCGTCCGGCTACGCCGCGACCCTGGCCGACCTCACCTCGGAGCCGGTCCATCTGGTCAGCTTCTACGACGGAGGCGAGAACCCGCGCGCCCGCTTCGACAACGGGCACCTGCATGTCCGCACCCAAGACGACACGTGGGAACCCATTCGGGCGGCGTTTCGCTACGTCACCCAGCGCCCTTGGTCTCGAATCCCGATTCAGACTAAGACGGTCATCTTCAACCCCACGTTCGCGTGCGTGGCCGGAGGACGCAACAAGATGCTCGCGGCCAAGGCCTACGACATCTTCAACGCCAGCCTCGAAGGGTCGGGACTCAAGATCCAAACCCCCGAGACCGTGTGGGACGTCAGCCACGACGAGGTCCCGCTGTGGGTCGGAAAGATGGGCGGCATCGCGGTGGTCAAGAACCCGTACTCCAACGCTGGCCAAGGCGTCTGGACGCTCACCAGTCCCGAAGAACTCGACGCCTTCATGGAGCAGCCCCAGACGTACGGGCGATTCATCGTGCAGTCGCTGATCGGACACCACGCATGGAGTTCGAACACCGCTGAGGGCCGCTACTACCAGGTCGGCACCATGCCGACCAAACGGAAGTCGGCATTCGTCTTCGACCTGCGGGTGATGACGTGTGCCAACAAGGACGGGTTCAAGCCGTTGGCCATCTACGGCAGACGAGCCCGCGCCCCACTCACCGATACGCTCGGCGGTGGAAAGAGCTGGGACATGCTCGGGACCAACCTGTCTGAAAAGAACGACGATGGTAGCTGGGGCTCCGACACTGCGCGACTCCTGCTCATGGACCGACGCGACTTCAATGGTCTGGGTATCGGCCTCGATGACCTCATCGAAGGCTTCATCCAGACCGCACTGGCCACGATCGCCATCGACGAGATGGCCAAGAGCCTGACCAGCACGAAGGGAACCTTCCGTGCCAAGCTCTTCGGCTCCCTCAACGACGACCCCGCGCTTCGCGAAGAAATCCTGCTGTGAATCATCCTACCGTCGAGCACATCACCGAACTCAACCTCCAAGGCGTTCCGCCCGGGGAGATCCGCCGGTTTCAACTGGAGCTCATGCACGATCCGCTGAGCACGCCGGTCTGCATCCCCGTCATGGTCGCGCGCGGAGCACGACCGGGACCCGTCTTCGGGGTGACCGCGGCGGTCCACGGGAACGAGGTCAACGGCATCCCCATCATCCAGCGACTGTTCGCCGAACTCGACCTCCAGGGGCTCAGCGGCACCGTCGTCGGCGTACCCGTTGTTTCGGTCTACGCCTTCGCCGCGGCCACGCGGACCTTCTTCGAGGGGTTTGACCTCAACCGCATCATGCCCGGCAAGGCCGACGGCAACGTAGGCGAAGTCTACGCCTACCGCATCCTGGATCGGCTGGTGCGGCACTTCAACTTCTTCGTCGACGTCCACACCGCCAGCTTCGGCCGCGTGAACTCTCTGTATGTCAGGGCCGACCTACGCCACGCGACCAGCCGCCGGATGGCGTTCCTGCAGGCGCCCGAGATCATCGTCCACAACGAGGCCAAAGACGGCACCCTGCGTGACGCCGCGATGGACCTAGGTATCGCTGCGATCACGGTCGAGGTTGGAGATCCGCTGCGGTTTCAGCGGCGAATGATCAAGGACTCGTTGGACGGCCTGCGCGCCATTCTCCACGAGTTCCGGCTGTTGGACCACGCGCCCACCGGCGACGACGATGACGAACCCACGATCGTGTGTCGCTCGTCTTCGTGGATTCACACGGATGCGGGCGGGTTGCTCGAAGTCCTCCCAAGCACAGCCGATATGGTCAAGGAGGGCCAAGTGATCGCGCGCCTGCGCAACCCCTTCGGAGACATCCTCGCAAACTACAAGGCGCCCCACGCTGGGGTTGTCGTGGGCAAGAGCACCAACCCCGTGTGCCGCACCGGCTCCCGAATCTTGCATCTGGGCGTCCCGACCGACCCCTCGAGCTTCGACCCATGAGTTCGCACCCTCGCCGCCCCTTGCAGGCTCTTACCGAGGTGCGCCGGTTGTCGTTGTTCTTCCTACTCGCCGGCTGCGGCGCAGACGCGTCCGCAGCGTCGTCCGGCGACTCCCCTCCCAAAGAGACATGGGTGCAGATCGACGGCGGCACCTTCGATATGGGGACCTCCAAGAGTGAGTTCTGTCGACGCGAGTCGGTGGGTGTCCACAGCGAAACCGTGGACGACTTCGAGATTCAGGCGTACGAGGTCACGCAAGCCGACTTCGAATCCTCGATGGGCTACAACCCCTCGTTCGCCTCGAGCTGTGACGGATGCCCCGTGGACAGCGTCTCGTGGCACGAAGCGGCGGCCTACGCCAACGCGCTCGCCGCCCGCGATCAGCAGACCGCCTGCTACGCGTGCACCGGGTCCCACGAGCGGGCTCACTGCGAAAAGGTCGAGATCTGCGACGGCCCGCAACTGCCGACGGAGGCCCAATGGGAGTACGCCGCCCGAGCCGGCACCCACCAGGCGACATACGCCGGACGCATCACGTCGTGCATGAGCAGCGACGAGGTCGCGGACCGGATCGCCTGGTACAAGGCCAACTCCAGCGGCCGCACCCGAGAGGTCGGAGGGCTGGAGCCCAACCCGTGGGGGCTTCACGACGTCCTGGGCAACGTCGCCGAGTGGACTCAGAGCGTCGACGCCGAAGGCTTCGGAGTTCTCCGCGGCGGCTCCTGGTACCACAACGCAGAGCGCAGCCGCGCAGCAGGCAAGCTCCGAGCGCCCGCGGATCGTGCCCTGAGCTACGCAGGGATTCGACTCGTTCGCCCCGCCACGCAGGGGGCCAAAGCGCAATGACCATCATCTGGGCCCTCAGACTCGCGACCACGATCATGTTGGCGCGGCCACAGGAGGTTCAGCCGACGGTGCGTGTTGCTGCGGTGTCCTATCCCGGTGGAGCTCCGGATCGCTACGATTGCCGCGACGACCTGTGCGCCTTCGACACGATCATTCGCTCCGCGGCCCAGGACGGTGCACAGGTCGTGGTCACCTCGGAGTACAGCCTCCCCCAGCGGGTCGCCGAGCCTCGGATACGCTTGGGCGGCAGGCCAAACGCCAAGGCACCCCTGCAGACACTCTTCGCAGCGTTGGCCCAGGAACTCGATCTCTACATCGCCATCGACCTCGAGACTGAAGACGCCCGCGGTAGCGACTTCAACTCCCTGGTCGTGTTCGACCCCCGAGGCGTGGTCGTTGCGCACCACGACAAGGTCGAGCTGTTCGACGGAGAACGCCAAACCCTCACCGCAGGGAAGAAGATGTCGGTCTTGGACACCCCATACGGACGACTGGGGTTCCTCATCTGCGCCGATTTGTACACCGAGCCCAAGCTCCACCAAACCCTCACCAAGACCCTCGCCGCCGACATCGTGCTGGTCTCTGCGGCCTGGACGGTCCCGGTGGCCACGCGCTGGCAAGCCGCCTTCGCTCATGACTGGGGCGTCTTCGTCGTGGCCGCCAACGCGAGCCTTGGCAAAGGGCGCGGTGGCGGAGTGTTCGACGACCAGGGTCGGTCAATCGCGCACCCTGGGCGCGTTCCCGACCTTCATATTGCGGACATTCCCCGCGCACCCATTGGTGCCTCCGCTGGCTCCAACCCTTCTCGATGACCTTGTTCGGCATCTCGCTTCTGGCCGCATTGCTTGCGGCCGACGACGCCTACGACGCGGCGGCAGAGCCCATCGTCGCCGCGATTGCCTACACTGGTAACACGCCGCCGGATGGAAACCTGGACTGCGAGGAACTCGCGAACGACGACTTCGACGAGGAGCTCTGCGAAGTCGAGGCGCTCGTCCGAAGCGTCGCTGACCAGGGCGCTCAGCTCATCGTCGTGTCCGAGGGCGCATTCGAGGTCGAGGTTCCCGAGCCGCTCCCCAAGCTGGGCCGCGTCCCGAACGCAGAGTACGCGCCCGGTCTGTGGAGCATGTCCAACCTCGCCGCGGACCTGCAGATCTTTCTCGTCGTCCCCATGCATACCCGGGATCGGGGCGAGACCCCCTACTCCTCCGTCGTCGCGTTCGGACCCAACGGGCGAACGGTGGGGATTCACCACAAGATCGAGCTGTACAGCACCGAACACGACGAGTTCGCGCCGGGCGAGCAGTTCGGCACGTTCGAGACGCCTTGGGGAACCGTGGCGATGATGCTCTGCTCGGACCTGTACGCCGAACCAGAGCTTCACCGGGCCATGCAGCAGCGGGGCGTCGACATCGTGCTCGTGTCGTCGCTGTGGACCGTCGAGGGCGCCCAACGCTGGCAGGCCGCCCTCGCCCACGACTGGGGCCTGTATGTCGTCGCCGCGAACGGCTCTGGCGGAAGCGGACGAGGCAGCGGTGTCTATGCCCCCGATGGCCGGGCACTGGCGACCGAGGATTCGGGATTCGACGCGACCGTCGTCTCCACCCTGCGAGAGTGGTGATGGAGAAACCCGGACGGATCATCGGCCTCGACGTTGCCCGGGCGATCGCGGTGCTCGGAATGATCCTCGTGAACTTCCGCGGCAAGGTGCATCCGGAGATCGCCGGTGCGACCGACCTCGCGTGGGTTCTCGACCGAATGGAGGGCAAGTGGGCAGCCGTCTTCGTCGTGCTCGCCGGTATCGGCATCGGTATGCAGGCGCGCAGCGCCGCAACTGCGTCGGCCCGGGCTCGACTCCGGCGCTCGCTACTCGTTCGCTCCGCGGTCCTGCTGGTGATCGGTGTCCTGCACCAACACTGGTGGACCTGGGACATCCTGGCGTTCTACGGCGTCTACATCGCGGCCAGCGTCCTCTTTCTTCGGGCCCCGTCGGCCATCCTGTGGACTTCGATCGTCGCGATGCTCCTGGGCTCTGGATGGCAGTGGATGAACTTACTCCGCCCCAAGCTCGACTTCTGGACGCTGAAGGGTGCCACGGGAAAGCTCCTCTTTTGGGGCAACCACCCGTTCCTGCCCTGGTTCGCGCTGTTCTTGTTCGGCCTGTGGCTCTCGCGACAAGACCTGCGCAGCCCGAGGGTTCGGGCACGTTTGTTCATTGTGGGGCTGCTGGTGATGGTCGTAGCCGAGGTTGCGAACGCCGACATTCGAGCCGGCGGACCGGGCCTCTCCGACCCTCCCTGGCTCGACATGCTTCGGACCTGGCCTCGTCCTACCCGGCCCGGGTTCGTCATCAGCGGGATGGCGTTTGCGACCGTGGCGATCACCACGACCATCCAAGTCACGGGCGGCCGCGAGCACGCGCGCCCCGTGATTGCGCTGCAAGCCGGAGGACAACTCGCGCTGACCCTGTACATCGCCCACGTCCCGGCGATTCTCATCCCGGTGGCCCACGGCTGGGCTCCCACGGACCTCCGAGGCCTGGTCGCATACGCGCTCATCATCTACGTCATGGGAATCTACGCTGCGCTGTGGTGGCGTCGCCGCCACGACCGTGGACCACTCGAGAGCCTCCTGACGGCCCTCACCGCAGCCCCACCGCCCCGGGCGGACGGCCAGCTCGCGACACGATAGCGCTTGGAGGACCCCGACGAAGCCGCTACCGTCGGACGCGATGCAGAAGTCCACGCCGTTCGCGCACCTCAACCTCAATGTGCGAGGGATGAAGCAATCCGCGACGGTTGCGATCAACGAGCGATCGAACGCCCTGATCGCCGAGGGCCGCCAGGTCTACAAGCTTGGTCTTGGGCAATCGCCCTTCCCCGTCGCCGAGCCGGTTGTGCAGGCGCTTCGGGACCACGCGCACGAGAAGGACTACCTGCCGGTGTGTGGGCTTCGGACCCTGCGCGACGCCGTGGCCGCGTATCACCACCGTACAGACGGCATCGAGCGGACCGGCGACGACGTGCTGATCGGCCCGGGCAGCAAGGAGCTGATGTTCCTGCTGCAGCTCACCTACTACGGCGACCTGGTGATCCCAACCCCAGCGTGGGTGTCCTACGCCCCGCAGGCTCGCATCATCGGTCGACGAGTCGAGCTGCTCGAGACCTCGCAGGCCGATGGCTGGCAGCTCAGCCCCGCCAGGCTCGAGGCATTCTGTGCGCAGGATCCCGACCGCCCGCGCCTGATCATCCTCAACTACCCCTCCAACCCAACCGGAGGCACGTATCGCCTCGACGATCTCCGAGCACTCGCCAAGGTCGCCAAGAAGTACCGGGTGGTCATGCTCTCGGACGAGATCTACGGCGAGCTCCACCACAAGGGCCAGCACGTCTCCATCGCCCGCTTCTACCCCGAAGGCACCATCGTCTCCTCTGGGCTCTCGAAATGGTGCGGCGCTGGGGGATGGCGGCTCGGTACGTTCCTGTTTCCGCCCGACATGCGCTGGCTGCAGGATGCGATGGCCGCGGCCGCGAGCGAGACGTACACCTCCACGAGTGCGCCTATCCAGTACGCTGCGGTCACTGCGTTTCAGCCCAGCAATGAGATCGAAGAGTACCTCGTGCACTCTCGAAGAATTCTTGGGGCGCTCGGCCGTTGGTGCCACCGGACGCTCACGAACGCCGGAATTCGATGCGCCACGCCCACGGGGGGCTTCTATCTGTTCCCCGATTTCTCGGCATTTCAGCAACCCCTGGCGGCACGGGGCGTGTTCGATTCGGCTGGAGTTTGCAGCGCGCTCCTCGATGAGGCCGGCGTCGCGATTCTCCCCGGCTCCGAGTTCGGCCGGCCCGTCTCGGAGCTGACCGCCCGGCTGGCCTACGTTGACTTCGACGGCCAGGAGGCCCTCAACGCCGTCGCCGAGCTTCCCCGGGAGCTCGCGATCAGCGAAGGATTCCTGCGGAAACACTGCACACGAGTCACCACAGCGATCGACGCGATGTGCAGCTGGCTCCCCCGGTAGCCACCAACGGTGCTCGCTTTGCCTGCGAGCGCTATCATCCGGGCCGTGAGCGAGGCGCCACCCGATCGAGACCGCGTGCGACCGCAAGATGTAGACATCGGCGCGTTGCTCGGTGTGGCTCTGGGCCCGCCGCCCTCCTCCGAGTTCGCCGACAAGGTCGGGTCCAAAGTCACCTTGATGACCACGGTCGCCGAAGTCGCGATGCTCGTATTCGCTGCCCCCCTCAGCTGGTTGCGTGATGACGCGACGCCGGAGTCCGATCGTGACCCATCCTGAACTCCCTCTCGCGTTCGTCGACCCGGCGAGCACCCTCGGACGCCTTGCCGAGTCCGTGTCGACGAGTGTAGCCGAGTACGCACCCTCGGTCGGCTCCGCCATCTTCGTCTTCCTCGCGCTGTGGCTTGCGGCTCACGTGGTCAGAGGCGTCGTCAAGCGCATCTTGCAGGTGACGCCGCTGGACAAAGTGGTCTCAGAGACCCGGCTCGGCCGAATGCTTCAGGCGTTCCGCAAAGACGCCACACCGTCGTGGGCGGTTGCCAACCTGGCCTACCTCTCGATCCTGCTCATGGCGGTGACCTCCGCGGCCGACGCTCTGGGCATCGAGGCCGCATCCACGGCGGTCCTCGCGGCGCTTGGCTACCTGCCGCGGATCATCTCAGCCCTGCTCATCATCGCCATCGGAAGCGTCGCCGCGAGCGCAGCGGGCCGACTCGCAGGGGCGTTCTTCTCAGAGTTCAAGGGCGGTCGAACCAAGATGTTCGAGGCGCCGATCGAGCTGGGGATCATGCTCATCGTCGGCCTGGTCGCGCTCGAATCCTTGGGGCTGGACGTCTCCTTCATCACCTCGAACGTGAGCGTGGTGGTGGTGGTGATGTTGGTCCTCGTCGCGTTCCTCATGGCGTGGTCGATGCGTCGGCCGGCCGAGGAAATCATCGCCAACTACTACCTACGCCAGCTCGTGCGCGTCGGCGACGACGTCAAACTCGAGGAGACCCGGGGCGTCGTTCAGAAGTTCGTCCCCCTGGGAGTGCTGTTGAAGGACCCCCAGGGCAATGAGCACTTCGTCCCGGCCCGACACGTCCTTTCGGGACTCCAGCGCCAGGCGCAACCCTGACCAGACCGGCTTGCGATAGGCGCAGATGAGACAAGAGCAGCATACGGTCGACATCCAGTCGACCGACCGAGCGCTCATCGAAGCCTACCGGGAGGGCCAAGACGCGCTCGCGTACTCCGAGCTGGTCCGTCGCTATCAGATCCCGCTGTACCGGATCCTCTCTGCGATCCTCTCCGACCCCGACCAGGCCGAGCCGGCGTGCGAAAAGCTGTTCGTGCGGGCTGCCCATCGCCTGCACGAGCTCCCCGACCCACGGGGATTTCACCCGTGGCTCATCGGCATGGCGAAGGATGTCGCCGATGACTTCGAGGTCGACGCGGCGGTCTCGGCTCCGTTGTCACGACCCCAACTGCTCAGCGCCGCGAATCTCTCGGTGGACGCCGGTAAGCAGGTCGTCGCGGATGCCGTCCGCGTCGCCTTGAGTCAGATGAGCTCGCAACAGCGCACCATGCTGACGCTGGTGGAGCTAGAGGGCAACGAGCCCGTCAACGTCGCCGAGGCCATGGGCATCCCGCTGGCCGAGTTCGAAGCGCAGCTCGAAGAAGCCCGCTCCCGCTTCGTCGATCTTCTGACCGCACCAGGCACGTCGACACCGCCCGCGATGGATGGCGTGCCGCCCGCTGTCACCAGCCCCGCGGATCTCCCGGCCCTCATCGGCGGCCGCTACCGCCTCGGACCACGGCTGGGTGCGGGGGGCATGGGCGTCGTTCACCGCGCCCTCGATGAACAAACCGGCCAGGACGTCGCCCTCAAGGTCGTGTTTCTCGGGCCGGGATCAGAGGGGATTCGGGCCCGGTTTGATCGCGAGTGTTTGGCGATGAACATGATCCATCACCAGCACTTCGTGCGGAGCCACGCCCATGGCGAGCTTCCAGGAGCGCGCTGGATCGCGCTCGACCTGATCGAGGGGCGCAATCTTGCCGACCGCATGCTCGAGGGCGCCTTCGAGCCGCGGCAGGCGCTGGGAGTCGCCCGACAGATCCTCCTGGCGCTCGGGCACCTGCACGAGCGGCGGATCGTTCACCGTGACGTCAAGTCCGAGAACGTCCTGTTTGTCGTCGAAGGCGATGCCCCGGTGGTCAAGCTCATCGACCTGGGGATCGCGAAGCTTCCCGACGACACGTTTTCCCCCGAGACCGCACGGCTCACCGCCGCCGGCATGACCCTCGGCACGCCTGCGTACATCGCTCCCGAGCAGGCGATCGCGCAAACCGTCGACGGTCGTGCCGATCTCTACTCGCTCAGCGTCCTGTTGTTCGAGATGCTGACCGGCAAGCTCCCGTTCCGCGCCGCCGACATGGTGACCCTGCTGACCATGCATGTGAGCACGACGCCGCCTCTGGTCAGCGAACTCGTCCCCCGCCCACTTGCCGCGACCCCGGCCATGGTCGAGGCCATCGATGAGCTGGTCGACCGAGGCCTCGCGAAGACGCCGAAGGACCGCTATCGCGATGCGCAGGAGTACATCGAGGCGTTAGACGTGGTGCTCGCGGGGCTGGGTGAGAGGCCGTGATGCTCGCGCCATCTCAGCCCACCGCGCACGAAGAAGGCCGCGAAGCGATGCTCCGCGGCCCCGTCAGCCTCATCCGCGTGAGCTCAGCTCAGTCGTAGGCGCTGCACACTTCGTAGTCCTCGAAGTCACGGCCACAGCAACTTCCGGCATCGGGGTAGCTGTCGGCGAAGATGATGTCGCACATCGCCTCTTCCTCGACTGCGGTGCAGTTCAGATACTCGTTGTTGATGTCGTCACAGGTGAGGGGTCCACCACCGCCGTAGGCATTGCAGACCTCAGTGAACCCGTCGAGGAGGCAGCAGTTGACGCCCCAGGGGTAGGTCACCTGAAGGACGTAGTTGCACTCAGAGGGTCCATCTCCCTCGAGACACTCGTCGTAGTCGGCTTCGATCGCCTCACAGGTGCTGTCGTTCACCTCGACGTACGCAGCGCAGATGTCTTGGTAGCCCTGGAGGTCGCAGCAGCCGACGCCGCTGGGGTGGTACTCGCGCAGGTACTCGTCGCAGTCGGCTTCACCGCCATTGGTATTGCATGCGGCGTAGTCATCGGACACCTCGTCGCAGGTCTGCTCGGTGACGTAGGCCGCGCAGAGTTCGTAGTCCTCGAAGTCACGACCGCAGCACGACCCCGCGTCGGGGTACCCGTCGCGAAGGATTCTGTTGCAGGTGGCAGTGTCGGTTGCGGCCGAGCACCCGAGATACTCGTCGTTGACCGCCTCGCAGGACTCGGCTCCAGCGTAGGCCGGGCACATCGCGTACGGCTGCACATCGCTGACGCAGCACGAGCCCGCATCAGGATAGGTATCGCGCACGTAGGTGTTGCACGTCTCGGCCAGGGAGTTGTCGCTGCACTGGAGGAAGTCGGCCTCGATGTCGCCACACCCCCCCACGCCATCGGCTTTGCCTCCAGCGGAGTCCGCTGGGGTCCCCGAGCTGTCGGATGTGGAGTCGCCGCACGCGAGCACGAAAACGGACAGGCAGACGGACAGTGCAATTTTCGCGATGTTCATAATCGTTTGCTTCCCCGCGAAGTATAGACGCAATGTGTTCAGATGTGTGCTCGCGACCGACAATCTCCCGATGATGGCGAGAAACAGCCGTTCCCGGGCAACCTGGGGCTCCGAGGCTTGGACCTCGCCCCCCGGGCTCGCAATCCCGCAACCCGCGGAGTCTGCCCTCGTCGAGATCATTTTCGCGCTGTCCCAACACCCAGCACCGGATTTCCATCCTCCGGCCCGCAATTCCTGCCGGTGGCTGTCAACCGATCCGCGCAGCCCTTTCCGGTCGCCGGATTCGCCGGGGCGGCACCATTGAAGGCATGAGCTTGCTTGCGCTCCAAGTCCTCGACGTCGCGATCTTCGGCACCATGGGTAGCCTCTGGATCTTCGGCGCGGCCTTCATCTACTTCGTTTGGCGCTGGGCCATGCGAACCGAAGCGGAGCGCGCAAACCCAGTGATGCGTGCCTCAGACCCCCCTCATCCTCCGGCTGCTCCGCTGACGGGTCGCCCGGCCAAAGCCGAGGCCAAAGAGCCAGCCGCCGATCTCGGCGCGGGCATGCCTTCACCCGCATCGATCTGATCGGAGGCTCGTCATGCTGCTTGCACTCGGAAAAGACACCGTGAACGAGCAGGCCGTCGCCCTCTCGCCCACGATGGGGTGGCTCCTGCTCGGATGCGCTTTCGCGGTCATCCTCTTCTTCATTCTTCACGCCGACCGTTGGAAGCGTTGGTGGCTCAGCGCCGAAGATCCTCGGGGCATCGCGTTCTTCCGGATCGTCTTCGGCTTCTTCGTTCTCGCGAACATCAACGGCATGTGGGACGTGTTCACGTTCCTCTACACCGACGAGGGCATCTTCCCCGCCGACGTCGCGCGGCAGGTGTTCGCGGGCAAGCAGTTCGCGGGCTTCGGCGATGGCATGGTGGAGGGCGAGCCGTGGGGCTTCTTCGACGCTTCTGCATGGTGGGAGTTCCTCAAGGGGCCCAAGTGGTCCCTGCTCTACTTCTGGGACTCTCCGACCGCGTTCTGGATCCACCTCTTTGCCTTCGAGGTCGTCGCGATCTGCTTCATCATCGGGTTCCGAACCCGGCTGATGGGAGTGCTGACCTGGTTCTTGATGAACAGCATCCTCACCCGCAACTCGCTGGGCTGGGAAGGCACCGAGATCGTCTACAGGACGATGCTGGTGTACCTGGTCCTCGCGCGGAGCGGTCACGCATACAGCGTGGACAACTGGCTGCGCTGCCGGAAGCTACGCAAGCAAGGCCGACTCAGCGAGCGAGGCTCAGCGGGCGAAGGCGCAGGCCTGGCGCCCAACGACGAGCATCCGCAGGGCCTCGAGCCCATCTACCGCCGCATCCCATCGTGGCCGCGCAAGCTGATCATGCTTCAGCTCGCGACCATCTACGTCACGACCGGCACGCTCAAGACCGGCAGCGTGTGGATGGCCGGCGACGCGATGTACTACGCGCTCAACCTCGACCACTTCTACCGCGTCCCGCCCCAGTACTTGTCCTCTCTGGGCGCGACCACCGTCTTCCGCGGCATGACCTACGCGACCAAGGTCGGGCAGATGTCGTTCGCCCTGATCATCTTTGGAATCGTCACGCGGTGGTCGATCGCGCAGAACTTCGAGCCCTATGCGCGTTGGCGTCAGTGGGCGATCCGCGGCACTTGGTTCGCGATCATCGGACTCACCGCGGCGATCATCTACGTCGCCTATCCAGTGCACGTCACCCCCAAGGGCGTGTCGGCGCAAACTTGGACCGGCCTGTGGATCGGTCTGTGGGTTGGCCTCTACTTGCTGTGGCACAAGCTCGGCAACAACCCGTTTCAGTACCGAGGTTTCGGCCGCTGGAAGCGGGAGACCCCGGCGATCATCGACCGCAAGTGGGTATGCACCTGGATCCTCGGGCGCCGCGTGCTGTTGGTCTGGCACCTCGCTTTCCACGGCCACATCTTCACGATGATGAACGTGGGACAGTTCCAGACCGGCATGATGTCTGCGACGTTCGCCTTCATCCGAGGGCATGAGATCGCAGCCGCGCTGCGCGACATCGGGCATCGCCTCCACGTCTGGGGCGTGCCCATGCCGAAATCAATCCGGGAGAGGTTGCCGGTGCTTCCTGCCGCGGACGTCACCCTGCCTGGCCTGCCGCGAGACGGCGCCCGCTTGCCGATGGGTGCGCTGCTGCTGGGTCTGGTGGGTGTGCTCACCGGAGTCGTCGTGCAGATCAAGGTTCACCCCGAATGGGACTTCCGTTGGATCTGGGTGGCGACCGCTCTCACCCTCGCGGTCATCGCGTTCGTGCAGGTCCGCCGCAACCACGGGCGCGTCGATGCCACCATCACCGGTCGCGAGCCATGGGCCTATGGTCCGGTGGGGCGGCTCCTCATTGGAGGTCTCGTCATCTGGCACCTCGTCGCTGTCGCAACCTGGCTCATGCCGGGCAAGGACAGCCTGTCCACCTTCCGCAACCAGGCCCGCGGGGTGTTCACCACCTACCTCACCCGCACGACGACCGATCAAGGCTGGGGCATGTTTGCGCCCAACCCACCCCGCAGCAATGTGTTCCTCAAAGTCATGGTGACCGACGCCAGCGGCGAGTCGTGGGACCTTCGGACCGATGTCTACGCGGATGAGCAGATGCCGCAGCCGTGGATCTGGAACGATCGCATGCGCAAGATCAACCGACGTGTCATCGGTGGCGAGTCGGGGCCCAGCGCCTGGTACCGCAAGTGGTTCGCGCGATATCATTGTCGTCAGTGGGCGCGTGAGCACGACGGAGAAGCGCCCCGCCGGGTGGATCTGATCAAGATCTGGTACCGGGTCCCAACACCGGAGCAGGTGGTCAAGAACGGGTTCTATCGGGCTGACGAGCTGCTGGAACGCTCTGGGCACGAGCGGATCTCGTACACGGAGAACTGCCGCCGCGCGGTGATGGGGCAACTGCCCAACGTCATTCGCGAACGTGACGGCCTCCCGCTGCTCGAGGAGGGCACGTACAAGCCCTGGCTCAAGCGCAAGAAGGCCAAGTGGGACAAGAAGAAGGAGCAAAAGGCCAAGCAAGAAGACTGAGCCCGGCTTGAGCCGCCGCGCAGAATCTGCCGGCGGCGCTGGCTGCTCATTTCGCATCCTACCGATCTGCCATGTCGAAGAGTTCCGCGAGACGTACCCAAATCCTCGTCGTGGATGACGAATCCAGCGCCCGCTCCGGTCTTGTGGAGCTGCTACGTGAAGAGGGATATGAGGTTCGCGGGGCGGCGGACGCCTTCAAGGCCCTGGGCCTGGTCGAGTCGGCCGTCCCGGACCTGCTGATCACCGACGTGCACATGCCAGGGATGGACGGCACGCAGCTGATGGCGAAGGTCCAAGAATCTCACCCCGAGGTTGGGGTGATCGTCATGACGGCCTACAGCACGGTCGAGCGAGCGGTCGACGCGATGCAGCAAGGCGCCGACGACTATCTCACCAAGCCGATCCGGTTCGACGAGCTGCTCGTTGTGGTGGAGCGCCTGTTGGTCCACCGCGAGACCGCTCGCGAGCTGGAGCAGTTCCGCAAAGAACGCGAAGCCAACAAACCGGGACTTGGCTGGGTTGGCCAGTCCAAGGCCTCACGAGACGTCCTCGACCTCCTGCATCAGGTCGCCGATTCCCCTGCATCCGTTCTTTTGACCGGCGAGAGCGGCACCGGCAAGGAGCTCGCGGCGCTGGCTCTGCATCGGTCCAGCCCGCGAAGTGACGGTCCGTTCATCCCTGTGCACTGCGCCGCCCTGGCCGAGGGCGTGCTCGAGAGCGAGCTCTTCGGTCACGAAAAAGGAGCTTTCACCGGGGCAGACTCGACCCGCGACGGACGGTTCGGTCGAGCCAACGGCGGTACGCTGTTTCTCGACGAGGTCGGCGAAATCCCGCTCTCCGTCCAGGTAAAGCTACTGCGCGTGCTGCAGGAGCGGACGTACGAGCGCGTTGGGGGCGACACCCAGATTCCGATCGACGTTCGGGTGATTGCAGCAACCCACCGTGACCTCCTGGCCGACGTCAAGGAAGGACGATTCCGCGAGGATCTGTTCTACCGACTCAACGTGATCAACGTGCGCCTGCCGACGCTGCGGGAGCGTGCGGACGACATTGCGCTGCTGGCGATGCATTTCCTCTCTCAGCACGCCAGCCGGGCACGCAAGCAGATCCGAAGCATCAGCGAACGCAGCCTGGATGCGCTTCGCAGCTACGACTGGCCGGGCAACGTCCGGCAGCTGGAGAACAGCATCGAGCACGCGGTCGCCCTGTGCAACGACTTCGAGATCGACGTGCGGCACCTGCCCCGCGAGATTCTCGGTTCGGGACGAGCGCTCGACGAGCTTCCGATCGTACCAGGCTCTTCGATGGCCGAGGTGGAGCGCTACGTCATCCTCCAGACGCTCGAGTCCGTTGGGGGCAGCACCTCGAAAGCCGCCAAGATCCTCGGCGTGTCGCCGCGCACCATCCAATACCGGATGAATCAGTATCGCGACGAGGACCCCGAACAGGTCGCCCTGCTCCTGGCCCGCAAGCACACGAAGAAGACCAGCAAGTAGACCGAACCCTCTTCTTCGTGCCGACCTGCGAAAGTCGATCAAGCCACGCCGAGCGCTTCGACGACCGCGTCCCCCATGCTCCGGTACAGGTGGCGACGCAACGGATTGCACACCCGCTTCTCCAGGCGGCGAACGGCGGCGTTCGAGAGCCCCCACTCTTCCCCAAGGTCCCGCAGGGGCGTCGGTGAGGTACTGGCAACTCGGGTCCGGAACATCGCGAGCGCCGCACCATCGAGCTCGGCGGCGTAGTCATCTAGTGCGCCCTGAAGTCGCTGGGCCAGCTCGGCGTCGCCAAATTCATCTTCAGGAGAGGGCGCGGGATCCCAAACGCGCTCCACACACGCGGTGTCATCGCCGTGCGCCGGCGTGTCGAGCGATGCGGCCGGAGCTCGGAGACTGGACATCGCCTCGACGTCCTGGACCGAAACACCGAGCGCCTCCGCGATCTCGGATGAGTCGGGAACCGCACCGTCTCGGGAGAGTTCCGTCGTGGTCTTCGCGAGCTGATAGAAGAGCCGGCGACGGGCCGAGGTTGTCGCGCCTCGGACCAGCCGGGTGTTCCGTTCGACGAAGCGCAGCATGTGCGCGCGAACCCACCAGCTGGAAAACGTGGCCAGACGAACACCTCGCTGCGGGTCGAACCGCTCGATCGCCTGCATCAGGCCGACGTTCCCTTCCTGAACGAGGTCTGCGACGGAGCACTCCCGGCTGCTGTAGCGCCGCGCCCACAGTGTGATCATCGACTGCTGGGACCGCACGAGCACCGCGAGGGCGCCAGGGAGGCCGACATCCCTCCAGCGCTCCATCAGGGCCAGCTCCTGCTCCGCATCGATCTCGTGGCGCTGCATCGCCCCAATAGCTAAGCAAGAACGACGCCAACCCCGAATCCCAGTCTCTGGGGTCCAGCTCCGGTCCCCGGCCAGAAAATCCTGCGTGCTCGCTCACGGTCCAGCAGTTGTTGCGGGAACGGGCGATTTTGAGCGAAATGCGATTTTTTTGCACGCCTTGAGCCCGCGTAGACCGACACTGTCGCTTCATGTTCACGAAGATCCTCGTCGGACTCGATGGCTCGGAACGACAACCGGCAGTCCTCCACCAAGCCGTAGAACTCGCGGACCGCTGCGGCGGCGCCCTCATCCTGTGTCGCGCAGTTCAGATCCCCAGCAGCATTCCCGCAATCGCCTGGTCGCTCCAGGGCGACGAGTTCGAGGACTTCCTCGTCGAGCACGCGCGCGGGCAACTCAAGCGTGTCGTGGACACGCTACCCGAAGGCCTCGTCGTAGAGGTCGTCGCAGAGCTCGGTCAGCCTGCGGACATTGTGCTGCGTGTCTGCAAAGAGCGGAACTGCGACCTCGTCGTCATCGGTAGCCACGGCTACTCCGGCCTGGACCGGGTGCTCGGCACCACCGCTGGCAAGGTCGTGAACCGATGCGACCGAACGGTGATGGTGGTGCGGAACTCCGACGCGTAGCCAACCGGCGAGACGGCGTGGCGAGGTTGTGAGATGTGCTCCAGCTAACCGGGGAGCTGAATCCGAAACACCGTGCCGCCGGCCGCCGGGGTTGTGTAAGACAACGTCCCTTGGTGGGCCTCGACGATCTGTTTCGCGATCGGGAGCCCCAGCCCCGACCCCTCGAGCTTGGAGCTCGTGAACGGAGCGAACACATCCAACCCCTCGGGCATCCCGGGCCCGGTGTCCTTGACTTCGATCATCACGCCCACGGCGGTGCGGTCGGCGGACACGGTGATCGTTCCGCCATCGGGCATCGCTTCGAACGAGTTCTTGCACAAGTTGAGGAGGACTTGCCGCAGCTTGCCCGCGTCGGCACGCACCGGTCCCAGATCCCGCGCGACATCTGTCTCGATGCCGACGCCACGCTGGCTGTACGCAGGTCGTTCCAGCTCCGCAAGTTCACGGACGATGGCCGAGAGTTCGGTCGCTTCGAAGCGATACTCGTGCCGACGAGACATCATGCGGAACTCGTCGAGCAGCTCGGTCAAACTGTCGATCCCACCCATCAGCAGCGCGAGCCGCTCCATGACGCGAGCGTCGGTGGCAGGCTCGGCCCGCTCCAGCCAGCGCTTCAACAGCTGCACGCTGACCCCCATACCGTTGATCGGGTTGCCCAGCTCATGGGCAAACTTGCTGGCCGTCGTCCCGATCGCGGCCATCTTCTCGATCTCCACCCGTGCCTGCGTCAGCCGGACCTTCTCGGAGATGTCGCGTAAGATCGCAGCATAGCGCCGGGCGCCGTTCTCCGCGTACTCCGTGACCGACAGCTCGATCGGGAACTCTTCGCCGCTGCTCCGCTTGCCGCTGACCGTGCGAACTCGGCCAATGGCCTTCCGCTCCCCGGTCCTCTCGTAGTGGTGGATGTAGCCGTCGTGCTCCTTCGCGTAGGGCTCAGCCATCAGGGTGTTGATGTTTCGGCCCATCAGCTCGTCCTCGGCGTAGCCGAACATCGTCGCGGCCGCCCCGTTGCAAAACGTGACGTTGGCCTTGCTGTCGATTGCCAGCACGGCGTCCTGGGTGGCATGAACAACTGCTTCCGCGGGCGAACGCGCGGTCGCGGGCTTGCAATCGCGATCTTGGCGACTCATGGGGGCTCCGCCGTTAGTCTAAGTGCACGGCGAGAAAAGCAATAGCCGCAACCCTTGCCGGCACTGGGTGAGGGTCCGACTGCATGATGGAAGCCATGAACGGAGTCAAACGACTGCTCGTCGCTGAAGACGACGTCGGGACCCGTACCGGGCTAGCGACGGTGCTGCGAGAGGAAGGGTATGAGGTCGACGAAGCCCCCGACGGTGAAGTCGCGTGGTCCATCGTTCGCGTCACACGACCGGACCTCGTGCTGACGGACCTCGACATGCCCAATGTCGGGGGGAGCGAGCTGATCGGCCGGATCCGCGCGCTCTACCCGCACCTACCGATCGCGGTCTTGAGCGCCGAGGACCCCATCGACGCAGGGCGCCGATGCGTTGCCCTCAACGCCGATCGGTTCTTCTCCAAGCCGTGCAACCTCGACGACATCCTCACCTTTGTCGCGGCTCGTCTCGCGATGGCCGCAAGCTAGAGAGACGAACCGCTGAGATCCCCGCGGACCGAGATCCATCCCCACGCGTCGGAGCCACGGCCCCCTGACGGACGATTGAGGGCCCGCCGCTGGCCGATGTCCGTGAACGGGGTAGCCTCTCACGCGTGCGCGCCCTCGCCCTCCTCACCTTGTGCGCCGCTCTCCTCGCCTGCGGCGCACCTGCGCCCCTGCCTCCGGAAAGGAGCGAGTACGCGGGGACATGGGAAGGCGACGGCGTTCGGCTGCAGGTGACAAGCGACGCCCGCGTTTCGTACGACCGGAAGAAAGGCGCTGGGAACGAGCACACCGAGGGCCCGATCGCAGGGTGGGTCGGGGACGATTTCGTGGTCGGCGTGATGACCCAGAAGACCACGTTCAAGGTGGACACGCCTCCCCACCAAGACGCCGGCACTTGGACGATGGTCGTCAACGGCGACACCATGTATCGCCTGTCGCCTTAGCAGCGTTTCAGGCGTTGCGCGACACGTGTCGCGACACTGCAGCGTCCAAGTACCGCCTGCACGCAGCCCCTGCGCTCCACCGACGCGCCGGGGTCACTTCCCCGCAAGGGTTGCCGCCCGTGGGACATCGCGGACAAATAGTCCCCTGAAGACACGTCGGCACGACCCATGCAGGTGCAGGGTGCATGAAGATCGAGGCGAAGTATCACCCCGGGACGGCCACCCTCACGTACATCGTCTGGGATGAAGAGACCCGGGACGCCGTCATCATCGATCCGGTCCTCGACTACAACCCCGTCGGCTCGGAGACCAAAGCACTTTCGGTCCGGGACGTGATCGCGTTCGTGAAGCGTCAGCGACTCAACGTGCACGCAATCCTCGAGACCCACGCCCACGCCGACCACATCACGGGTGCGCAGGCACTCAAGTCGGAGCTCGGCTCGAAGGTTCTCATCGGCGAGCACATTCGAAGCGTTCAAGAGACCTTCAAACCCATCTTCGGATTCGGCGAGGCCTTCGCAACCGATGGAAGCCAGTTCGACGGGCTCATCGCCGATGGAGACGTGCTGGAAACCGGCCGCCTCAAGGTCCGCGCGATTCACACGCCCGGACACACCCCAGCGTGCCTCAGCTACCACATCGGCGACGCCGTATTCACCGGGGATGCGTTGTTCATGCCCGACCAAGGCACGGGGCGCTGCGACTTTCCCGGCGGCAGCGCCGAGGCGCTCTACGAGGCGATCTCCACCAAGTTGTATAGACTTCCCGACTCGACCCGAGTCTTCGTGGGCCACGACTATCAACCCGGCGGGCGAGCCCTAGCCTACGAGACCACCATCGGCGCATCGAAGGCCCACAACATCCAACTCACCGGCGACACTTCGAAGGAAGCGTTCATTCAGTTCCGGGAGGCCAGAGACCGCACGCTCGCGGCTCCAAGGCTCTTGTTCCAGTCCGTGTCACTCAACGTTGGCGCGGGCCACATGCCCAAGCCGGACCCCAACGGCATCCGCCGGCTCGCGATGCCGATCAACCTGTTCCATCCCTCCAACGACGACGGTGTGCCCGAGAGCGACGGAGGGAAGTAGCAGGGGTGCGGGCCGGGTTTCTCGGACCTCTCGCGGCACTTCGAGGGACGAGGCGTGCTCAGTGCACGTGGCCGTGCTCGAGTTCTTCGGCGGTGGCTTCACGGACCGCTTCGATCTCGACCGCGAAGTGCAGCGTCACGCCGGCGAGCGGATGGTCAGGGGTGACCACGACGCGCTCCTCGTCGGCATCGAGAACCCACAGGTGGACTTGGTTGCCGTCTTCGTCTTCGGCGACGAACGACATTCCGGCTGCTGGCTCCACGCCCTCGAACGCTTCGCGAGGCAGCGCCTGTGGACCGGGGCCAGAGACCTCTCCATAGCCGTCGGCGGGCTGAACGACCACCTCGAGCTTGTCACCGATCTTCTTCCCTTCCAGCTCTTGCTCGAGACCCGGAACGATGTTCCCGGCGCCATGCAGGTAGCGGAGCGGATCGCCGGCTTCGGAGGCGTCGATCGTCTCTCCTTCGCCGTTCTTGAGGGTGTACTGGATCGAGACGACGCTTTTCGCTGCAACGACGGACATGATTCGGCGAACCTACCTCAGGCCAGGCCGAGGCAAGTCGGTTCGATGCGGTGAGAACTCACGCAGGCTCGACGCGCACGACCAAGGCGGTGATGTTGTCCACCCCCCCGGCTTCGTTGGCCTTTTGGACAAGTGTTTGCGAGGCCGTGTCGATGCTCTGAAACCGCGTGATCGTGGACAAGATCGTCTCGTCATCCAGCATGTCGGTGAGGCCATCGGAACACAGGAGGTACAGATCTCCCTGCTGATACTCCTCGACGAGGATATCGACGAAGACCTGCGCCGCGAGGCCAAGCGCACGAACAACCACGTTCTTGTGGGGGAAGTTTTCGGTCTCCTCCCCGCTCATCGCCTTCATCCTCTTGTAGTCGTTGAGAAGCGAGTGGTCCTCGGTGAGCAGCTGAATCTGAGTCCCGCGGATGCGATAGACGCGCGAGTCACCGACGTGGCCGATGAAGAAACGCCCTCGGCAAAAGTAGATCGCGTCGGCCGTGCAACCCATCCCCTTCTTGGACGGGTCACGCTTGCCTGTCCCGTGGATGATCGTGTTCGCC
>CAYGTG010000003.1:0-9996 GCA_964352485.1 uncultured Nannocystaceae bacterium
CTCCGGCTTCTACGCCGTCGCCCGGTTCATGCGGCAACTACCCTGACAGAGGGGGGATTTCTGTCGGCCATGCGTCGCGAAGAGTTCGGGCGCGTTGCCAGCCCGGAATCCGAACTCGAGATCGTACCCCACCGCGCTGCGAAGACGAACGATTCACGCCCGGCGCGGTACTCGTTCACTGGGGCGAACGCCGCCCGGAGCTTCTGAACCCCCTCGGGGTCCGAGTCGGGTTCACGAGGGACTCTTCCAAGGATGTCGAGTATGGATCCTCGAGCCACGGCTCGGGCTGTTCCAGCACGCATGACTGGCTGCCGTCGTAGGAGGCCCGGATTCCCCATGGCGAAGCGAAGCGAAGCTGGTCTCTCGAAGACGTAGAGGAATCCGCGCAGCGGTCCGAGACCTTCTTCATTCCTTCGCAAGCCGAGCGATGCGCGCTCCGGGTGGGTGAGCTGGCGCAGCAAGGCGGGGGAGGGACAACGCCGGCAGACCAGGTATCGTCGGCCAGACTGGTGACAAAGTGCCACACTTCATTCGCTTCGAGACGTGACAGAAGCGGACACCCATCTCCCCGAATCGGGGATCTCCATCTTCATCCCTCGCGGCCAGCTCGACGCTGCCCGCCATCACAACCTTGCTCGACGCTCAGCTCCGCGATGCTGCCCCCTCCCGCCTTCCGTGGATGATGCTCATCCCCCGACGCCCAGCCGGGTCGTGTGCAAGGTAGAGTCGGGCGATGAGCAGGCTCGCCATCGTCTCGCTGTCCCTCGCGGGCGCCTGCGCGGGTCCAGCCACGACGCAGGCCGTCGCCGAGGAGCCACAGCCCGCAGACCGCCGCGAGGAATGGGAGCTGGCCCCGACTCGTGCCCGGCCCTGCTGGGCGTTCGAGCGCTCCAAGCACTTCGAGCTGGTCTGTGATGTCGCAGCGAACCCTTTCTCGAAAGACGAGGAGGGGTGGATCGCCGCGATCGATGCCGATGCCGGCTTCGAGATTCCCTTGGACTCCCCCGCCTATCCCATTGACGTGAGACCTGGGATGGAGCTGACGCTCATCACGGCGCGGGGTCTCGTGCGACGGACCGTCCGCGGCGTGTCGGGCCAATGGACAGTCAAGGATGACGGGGAAGACGGACTCCGCTACACGATTCGGCTCGAAGGGCCCCCGGTCGGACCCGCCTTGGCCGTCGGAGACGTCCAGCCCTCCGCAGTCCTGGCCGAAGTCGCCATGGCACGATCAGGCCCCACTCCGCTTCGGAAGGCGTTCGAGGATGCGATGCTGGAGGCGAGGAGCAACGAGGACCTGGACCCGGTTTTCGACACCGCTACGCGGGTCGTGGATGCGTCGACGTGGACGGACCCGCTCGACCTCTCGATGGGGACGTTCTTGGCGGTCACCGACTCGCTGCAGCCGCCCGACGATGAATCCGTCGAGTACGGCGGGCTCGGGTACGTACTCAGGCCAGACGGTCCGATTCAGTGGATCGTTGCTCCCGAGTACGGGGTTGACGAGGTCTCCGTCGCACACGCTGTCGACCTCGACGGTGATGGCACGCATGAACTCATCGTCCATGCGAGCTACGAGACGTCTGAGGAGATCCTGTTGGTCCGGCGCAGAGCCCCAGGGTTCGAAGTCCAGCAGATCTACTGGGCTGGCTGCTAGCAGCCAGCGGCGCTCGGGGTGACCTTCGGCGACGAGATCCCGTGGGTCATCCAGGGGGGTGCGCCGGCGAGGGCATTCGTGCGCGGAGGCTGGGCTACCAGACCCCATCGTCGGCGGTCCGGCCGTCGGAGCTGATGGTGTGCACGCCCATCGAGGTCGCTTCGTCGGGACGAAGCCAGACCGTCACCGCGATCAGCGACAGCTCCTCGAACGTCAGCTGAACCGTGGCCCGGATGAACGCGCCATCGCTGTCGGATCCGGGGTTGGCGACGTGGAGATTCCAGCTCTGGAGCTCGCCCCAACGAGCCTCACGCGCATCCCAGCCGGCCTCGAGCTCTGCGGCCGACGCCGCCCGTGCGGGGTGATCGAGGGTCGCGGCCCGGGCGTAGTCCCCATCCACCAGGGCATCGAAGTACGGCGCGGCGTTTTCGACGAACGCCTCGGATCCACCGGACTGCGCCTTCCACACCGCGACTCCGACGCCCACCATCACCGCGCCGATCCCGAGGAACAACAAGCAGCCCTTGGCTCCGCCCAATTCCGTCGCCATTCCTCTGCCTCCAGCCCGGTTATCCCATGTCCACAGGCCCGCGGCCAGCCGCTCTCCGGAGATGCGCTTCGTCCTAGACCGCCGTGCGCGGCGCGGTTCTGGCGGTGGCGCTCTGCACGAGCAGGACGGGCGTCGGGCCGAGGTGCGCCCTGGTCGAGCTGGGTCTTCACCTACGTCATCGTGTCGGGACGTCGGGGCAGCCACGTCGCTCCGTTCGAGTCTCAGCCGTTGCGGATGCGGACCCGGGTGCCGGGCTGCTCTTCGGACGCGTACGCTCCGCAGAACATCGCCGCCGAGTTCCGCGGTGCTCGACCGCCGCCTCTGGCTCAGCGAATGGGAAGACTCCAGAAGCTCAACAGCCCAAGCCCCGCCTCTCTGCGGACCCACGGCCCCGCGAGCACGTGCCCGCGATACGTGATCCCACTCGCCCCCGTGGCGTCGCCCGACAGCACCAAGCGCACCTCGCCCGCGACCGCGCTCCCGCTGACCACCGTGACCGCTGCGCCTTCGACCATGAAGTCGGCCTCGGCCCCGGCCTCGAACACCATGGGCTCGCTCTCGTTGCGCAGCGCGATGACGATCTCCGTTCCGCCCTCCTCCAGCGTGGCGCTCATCGGGTTCGGAGGCTCCACGTCCGTGACGGGGTCCTCGCCGTACAGGTCTCGGCCCAGCAGCGCCGCGTAGCGATCGCCGAGCACTTCGTAGCCCTCGGCGTAGGCGAAGTGACACCCGTCGTGGCCATTGAGGCCGTTGGTCGACATCACGGTGACGCCCTTCATCATGTCCGGGAGGGTCCGCTGCCACTCGCGGGTTCGGATGTGGTTGCCGCCGCATCCCTCGCGAATCTGCGTAACGTAGAGCCGCTCGATGTCGGCGTAGTCCTCCGACCAGTCGTCGATCAGCGCCTCGAAGCCGGCGGCGTGCGCCTCCCAGGCCTCTCCGTCCGACTCCCCCTGGTACCAGAGGATCGCCCGAACATCGTCCTGCAAGCCCGCGGCCTGCATCCGGTACAACAAGCGCCCGTAGTTGGTCGCGAGGTCGGCCGGGTCCTCGTCGTTGCGCTGGAAGTAGCCGATCGGTTGCCCGCCCAACGACCCGTTGACCACGGCGATCGGCACCTCGTGCGCGGCCGACAACACGTTGGCCATGCGGATCGCCCACTGACCGATTCCGCCTGCAGCACTCGAGCCGTTGCCTTGCGCCGGATACCAAGCGACGTTGTTCGCGGTCGCGCCTCCGTCGACGACGTTCACCCCGAAGCTGCGCAGGAACGGAGTCTGGTTCACGTTCGCATCGCCGCTGTACATCGCCGCGAACGCGTTGGACTGCCCGTTGACCAGGTAGATGTCTCCGGCGACGAGGTCGGTCACCTCGGCCAAGGGGGCCTCGAGCTCGCCCACCGCGGCGGCCAACCGGATGTCGTACGCCTGCAGTCCTGAGGGGATCGGGACCTCGAGCTCGAATGGAAACGGGGCCGCACCGCACACAGGCACCGAGACGCTGCCCGTGAGCACCCCATCGGCAAAGACGTTGGCCCGAACCTCGCCAAACCCATCGGTATCCAGGGTGCCCGCGAGACGTGCCATGCCCTCGTTGGTACTCAGGTCTCGGGGCAACACCGCGCTGGCCAGCGGCATCTCCACCAACGTCGCCGTCGCGGCCTTGGGCGGCGGCGCGAGGACCGTCGACACGGTGGTGACCGCCGACGCCACCGCACCACCGTCGTCCGTCACTTCCAGCGTGACGTCGACGCAGCCTACGGTTGCAGGATCGAACGAGGCGGTCTCACCGGAGGCATCACCGCTCCCCCAGTCCCACGACCACGCAACAACCTCCCCATCCGGATCAGAGCTCTGCGTGCCGTCCAACTGCACGGTCCACGGCTGCACGCCCGAGACGCTCGCGAGCTCGATGACCGCGATGGGCGGCTGATTCGGCGCTCCGCCCGAGGACTCCGAGCTGCCGCTCGAACCGGCCTCGGTCGTTCCCGTCGTCCCGGAGTCCGTCGTTCCTGAGCTTGTGACGCCCCCCGTGGTGCGCTCACCCGACGAGCCTGGGCCGGTCTCCGTGCCCGCGTCCGCGGTCCCTGCGGCGTCCCCACAGCTGAGCAACAGCCACACGCCGACGAACATCGATCCCCGCATCGCGACAAGCGTACGGACTCAGGATGAACCAATGCAAAGCGCCCGGCGGAATGAATCCGACGGGCGCTGCCAGAGGAAGGAGATTTACTCCTTCGCTTCTTCTTCTTTCTTGTCGTCGCCGGCGCCTTCGGACTCCATGGCGCACTTCATGATGCCGCCCATGTCGGAAGCACCCATGACGCAGTCGGACATCTTCTTGAACTTCTCTGGGTCCTTCTTCTGCTCTTCCCCAGCTTCTTTCTTGCACTTCTCGAGGTCGGCCATTTCTTTCTTGGCTTCCTCAGGGAGGTCTTTTTCTTTCTCCGCGAGCTCGGCCATCTTCTTGCAGACCTTGGTGACGTCGTCGTCGCAACCGGAGAGGGTCGTGACAGCGAATGCGAGGCCGAGGAGGAGTGTTGTCTTGCGCATCGGGTTTTTCCTACTTCTTCGTGGAGTCGTTCGCCTTGCGATGCTTCTCCGGGGACGGAGACCACCAGTCGGTCGGCGTAACGGGTGGACGACATAGTGCGACGCGATGGCCCACGGTTCAATCGAGTTGAGGGCGTCTTCTCGAAAAACACCCTCAGAGGCTCTGAACGCAGTTCTGCTTGGCCTTAGAGATCTTTCCGAAGGCTTTGGCGCCGGGGCTGAGTGCCCCAACCCGGTGCAAAACGCGGATGGACTGGGTGAGCACCACTTCTTCTCGTGCTGATTGACGGGCTTTCCGAACACCGCTTGAACTCGGACGCGCCCTCGACGCACACCACCTCGCGCACGTGGGCCCTCAACGGCCGCTGAGAAACTGCAGACGCTGAAAGATCGACTCCGGCAGCGTCCGGACCACGCCCATGATCGGCGCCCAGTAGCCCGGCACATAGGCCTCCCCACCCGCACCGTCGAGCCGGCGGACGATCGTCTTCGCGACGCCATCGGCCGTGGCGAACAACGCATTCTTCTCGTGGCCCAGGGTCATCGGCGTGTCCACCGGGCCCAACTTGAGCGTATGCACCGCGACCCCGGCGTCCCACAGTCGACTGCGGACGCCTTGCAGGTACAGCGTCAACGCTCCCTTGGCGGCGCCGTAGGTGTAGTTGCGAGGACGGCCACGCTCCCCCGCAACCGAGCTCATCACGCCTAGATGTCCGCGCCCCTGCTCCTCGAGCGTGTTGGCCAGCGGGAGCACAAGAGAGATGACGCTGAGCAAGTTCGTGCGCAGCACCGCCTCGGCGCTGGCCCACGTTCGCTCGGTCTCCAGCTGATCGCCGAGCAGCCCGTGGGCGACGAGCGCGATGTCGACCGAGCCAAGCCGATCGAGCGCCTCATCCACCCGCCGCGCGTTCGCATCGGTGTCGTCGAGGTCGGCGACCATCTGGCCCACGCATCGGTCACCCAGGGCGTCGACGAGGGCCTGCAGCTTCGCCGGGTTGCGGCCGACCACGAACAAGCTGTCTCCACGGGCGGCGTACAGCTTGGCGACCGACTGCGCGATGGCGGAGGTCGCTCCGAAGATGAGCACATTGGCCATGGCCGGCAGGCTACCGCAACCGCCCGCTCAGACCCCGAGGGTGGCGGGCTGTTCGTGCGAGCCCGCGCGGGCATTCCAGCCGAAGCCCCCACCACCGGCGAGCAGACCGAGTTGCTCTGCGTGGTCCGCCGCCCCGGGGCGCCGGTTTCTTGGTCGAGAAGGCCAAGTCGGGCAACTTCGGCCCATGCGCATCGTGCCGCTCCTTTTGCTCACCGTCGCTGGCTGCACGATTTCACGCGCTCCGTCGGAGCCAGAGTCGGTCGTGGTCACACCTCCTGCGGAGGATGGGACCCGCTACGTGGCCGTGCAGGGCGACGGTATGTCTTCGCCCAACGTCCTGGCGCGGCAGTGGAAACGCGAAGCCAAGAAGGCCTGCGAAGGCGACTACATGCTCATCAACGACGAACCGGGGCAGACCAGGCGGCGCGGCATGGTCACCGCGCGGATGCACGAAGGTTTCATCCGCTGCATGATCGAGAACGAAGAGATCGGCGGCACTCCGAAGCGGGCGACCGCCAAGACCGAGCGCTGAGCGAGCGACACCACGACGGCGTCGACGCGGAGGTCCGCAAACCCGAAGCTTGCCATCCCCAGCGAACTCGGCGCCTCCCCATGCTACGTTGGGTTGAAATGAAGCGCGCACTGGCCCTTGCTGCGACCGGTCTCCTCTGGGCCGGCGGGTGTTTCACGGATGCTTCCCAAGAGAGTAGCGGCACGGGCGGTTCGGCCTGCACGGAGGGGTCGTTGAGCTGCCCCTGCTACCCCAACAACACTTGTGATGGGGCGCTGGTCTGCTTCGAAGGCGCGCAGGTTTGCGTGCCGGACAACTGCAGTCCCCTGGTCGCCGGTTGCCCGTGTCCGGCCGAGGGGTGCGGGGACGGCCTCGTCTGCGAGGGGCCCGTCTGCCTCCCCGAGGGTCCCAGCACGAGCAGCGCCGCATCATCAAGCGACTCGGGAGATTCGGGTCGTTTGGACTCGGGTACCACCTCCACCACCACCGTGGACTTGAGCTCCACCGGCGAGCGACCGCCCGCCACGGCCGTGACCCTGTACTTCTCGTCGAGTGAGACGCCCTTCCTCAGCGGAACCGGCGACACGCAATCCCGAGTCACGGTCCAGGAGCTGTGCGACGCCTCCATGTCGGCCGTGGATCTGTCTTGCATCCAATCGGCGGCGGTCTTCTCCACCAACGATACAGACAGCGTTCTCGATCTCCCCAAAACGGCAGGGATGCCGTTCTCTGTGCCTGTTCTCTCCACGAATGGCATGGTGATCGCCGAGAGTTTCGCGGCTCTACTCGATCAGGGAACCGACATGACCCTTCTAAACTTGGGAGTGTCTCTCGCCGACAGCCCGGGATCCGCTCCCGACTTCTTCTGGTGCGGAAGCAGTCCGAGCGGAGCGAGCGGAGGCAACTGCGAGGGGTGGACACGGACGGACACTTCGACCGGAAAGGTCGGGCAGCCGGGGACGGGCATGGGCAACTTCTGGCTCTCGAACAACGACCTCGAATGCAGTGAGCCGGCCCCGGTGCTGTGCGCCTGCTGGGACTGAGCTCCCCCCGCGTTTCGGAGCGACCACGCGCAGCGGCTGGGCCGCCGTCCTCGCCGCAAGCGGCACTGATGAGCAAGGCCGCTGTAATTCACGCCCATCGCTTCTTTGCGTGGATGGACCAACTCCTGGCTTCCCCAAACCGGAGCCCGCTGCTAGCGTGAACGCATGCGCAAGGCATGGATCGGGCTGGGGTTTGTCGTGGCGAGCGCATCGAGCGGTTGTTACGAAGCGCCACCCATGACCGTGGAGGGCAACCTCTCCGTTCAAGGCGAGGAGCTCGGCACATGGGACCTCGACCCAGGCATCTGCATCGGTGGATTCAGCCAGGAGATCGACGTTTCGAGTCACGACGGTGAGCGATGCGTTCGCTTCGTCGACGACGCAGAGCTGGGCCCAACCATCGTGGCCTTCATCCCTGGAACGATCGACGGGTTTGTCTTCACCGAAGACGACTGCGACGAGTTCTACGTGCGACTCGACCGGACCGTCGACCAAAAGGGCCTCCTGTACAACCACGGGGGCGAGATGGTGGTCGACTGCTCCAGCGAGAACGGCACCATCTCCGGCCGCGTAAAGTTCGACGGCTGCTGGTAGCGGCTCGGCTCGCATCGAGCGACCCGTCACGGCATGATGCGGCCGAATGCTGGCCTTCGCCCTCGCGCTAGCCTCGCTGGCGGCCGACGTCTCCTGGACGGACCACAGCGGCCAGTGCCCGGCCGCCCGGGGACGGGCGCTGCTCGAGGAAGCGGCCCAGAGTTCCCAGGGCACCTCGATCGACATCGAGGTGGGGGCCACAGACGACGGCCTCTCGGCGACGCTTCGACTGCAGACGCCTCATGGATCTGAGTCTCGGACGCTGCGAAGCCCCGCATGCGACACGCTCGTCGAGGCCGCCGTGTTGATCACCCGCGCCGCGGCGATGGCAGCTGAGCCCGAGGTCGTGCCAGAGCTCGTCCCCGAGCCCGAACCTGAGCCTGAGCCCGTCCCCGAGCGTGAAGCCAAGCCGCAACCGCCAGAGCGGCCAGCTCCCCCGCCTGAGTCTGTGCTTGCTCCAGATCCCACGCCTGCCGAGCCCCGGACTCCCCCTGCACCCAACCGCCTGTTCGCTTCGCTTCGCGCGTTCGGTTTCGGCACGTTCGAGACAACCCCTGGCCTCGGCGGGGGTGGCGGTCTGGCGGTCGGGCTCGGCGCTACGTTCTGGCGTGCCGACCTCTCCGGCATGGTCTCGGCCCCCACGTCCACCGACGATGATCCCGCGGTTCGGGCCTGGGCGTGGGCGATGGGTGTGCACGGCTGCGGCACCTTCGACGTTCTCGGTGGGCGACTGCAGCCCGGCTTGTGCGGCGGCGTGGAAGCCGGAGAGCAGCTTGGCGAGGGAACCGGGGAGCTCGTCAACACCCAGCCTCAGCGAGGCCCGTGGGTGGCCGCGACGCTTGGACCCACGCTGCGGGCGTTCGTGGTCCCCGGTTTCGCCATCGTGCTGGATGTCGATGCGATCTTGTCCGGGTTGAGGCCTGGATTCGAGGTGCGCGATGGCGCGCGGCACGAGCCCAACGTCATCGCCCCTCGGGTCGCGCTCGGCGTCGAACTGCATATTCCCCGGCGCTGAGCGGCATTTTTCGGGACTCAGCCGTCAGCCACCGGGCTCTGGTCATTTTCTTCGACGGATTCGGGGCACCCGTGGGATGGGTGGGGGAGGACGTCGGGCCCCAGCGCGGTACCTCGCGCCGCCGCGGTGAGCCGGGGCGCGTTCGAGGCGTTGTTCGAGGCGCATCACGACTTCGTGCGGCGCAGCGCCCTGGCGCTTGGGGTCCCGGCTCGATTCGCGGACGACGTCGTCCAGGACGTGTTCATCGTCGCCCTGCGTCGGCTGGGCGACCTTCGCCCCGACGCCAGCGCACGGGGTTGGCTCTACGGCATCCTGCGCAACGTCGCCCGACGAGCGAAAGCCAAGGATGCCCGGCGGCCGCCCCTTCATCTCGCACCCGACGCCAAGGCATCGCCCGACGAGGCCCTCGATTGGCGCCGGGCGGCGAGCATGGTCGAGTCGTTCATGGCCGGGCTCGACGAGGAGAAGCGAGAGGTCTTCGTCCTGTGTGAACTCGAAGGCATGACCGCTCCCGAAGTTGCCAACGCAGCCTCCATCAAACTCAACACCGTCTACTCGCGGCTCCGTACGGTGCGCGCGCTCTTTGCCAAAGCCGTCGCCCGCGAGGAAGCCAAGCGACAGCGACCGAGGTCCCGATGACTACCGACCCGCGCCACGACTACCTCGCCGCCTACCGCCGGAGCATCGAATCCTCGGCCCAGGTTCGCGATGCCAACCTGCAGGCGGTGCTGGAGCGCACCGATCGGGTGGATGCGGATCCGGCCGCAAGCACGCGGTGGGCCGCGAGTGCCCTCATCATCAAGCTCACGACGGTCGCCGTGGTCACGACCGGACTGGGTTGGGGGGCAGTGTCGGTACTGTTTAAGGATGCACCGCCGCCGGTCGCCACAGCCGCCGCCACAGCGCCGCCCAAGCCCGCTCCAGCACCGCCACCACCTTCCCCGCCCGCGCAGCTTCCCGAGGCCGCGCCCGTCGTGC
>CAYGTG010000003.1:10006-29606 GCA_964352485.1 uncultured Nannocystaceae bacterium
TTCGCCCCCGTCGTCACCCCCTCTTCAGGGGCTCGGGACCGCACCGCGGCCGCCAAGCCCGAGGTTTCCGCCGACCGTCTTCGCGAAGAGATCGCCCTTCTCGAGTCCGCCCAACAACATCTGGTTGCCGGTCGCGTCGCACAAGCGGACCGTGTTCTTCGAGATCACGCCCGCCGATTTCCGCAAGGAACACTCTCGCTCGAACGCTCGGCATGGAGCGCGATTGCAGCCTGTGCTGGCTCGGGGCCTCAGCCAAAAGCCGCAGCACGATCGTTCATCCTGACCCACGGGGACACGCCTCTGGGTGCGAAGGTGAAGATCAAGTGCGGGCTGTGATGGTCTCGTGCAAAAGAGTCGACGGATTCGGTGGACTTGTTGGATTGGTGAACATGAAGACGCCGCAACATGCCTCGGTCACCCTGCTCGCGCTCTCGTTGCTCTGCGCGTGCCCTGCCAACATGGAGGAGGTTGGGCAGCTACCCACTGGCACGGAGTCGAACGGCGGGACCGGAGAACCGGAGGACAGCACCGAGAGCGGAAGCACCGAAGTCGGAAGCGAAACCGGAGACACTCCGCTGGAATGCGTGCTGGGTGCATTTAACTGCTGTGACGATCGCGACGCAGACGGCGTGCCCGAGAATGCCGACAACGATCCACTCGTTCCCAACCCACAGCAGCTGGACACGGACAGCGACGGGATCGCAGACAAGGTCGATCTGTGCCCCTTCGTCCCCGACGCGAGCGGTGAGAACGACGCGGACGCGGATCGAGACGGAATCGGAGACGCTTGCGACCTCTGCCCCGAAACGCCCGAGTTCTACAACGAGGCAGATTTCGGAATGCCCGACTACATGCGGGTCCGGCTGCTCCCGCTGGCGGGTGATTTCGACAGCGACGGCGTCGGCGATGCATGTGACAACTGCCCGACTGTTGCGAACTGTTCCGACCCTGAAACCTGTCAGGCCGATACTGACTTGGACGGCATCGGCGACGCGTGCGACCCCAGCCTCGGCGGCGACGCGAGCTCGGGCTTCGGAGACCAGGACGACTTCGACGGAGACGGGTTGATCAACGCCCTCGATGCATGTCCGCGTGCGCCTCTGGATGAAGCCCTGCGCATGGCCTGTGAGCCCGGAGAATGCCCGCCGGAACAAGAGTGCACCTCCAGCGGCCTGTGCAACCACATCGACTCCGACGCGGACGGTGTGGGAGACATCTGCGACACGTGCATCGGCGCGCCAAACCCCTCACAGGCGATCGAGGGCGGCGCAGCGGATGACGACCCCGACGGCGACGGCGTTGGAGAAGTTTGCGAAATCGGGGCGGAGATGGGATGCGGCGACCGACCGAACCCGGCGAGGGTTGCCTACCACCCGGTGTCGGTGGCGGACCAGTGCTGCACGGTCGAGCTGTTTGAAATCCAAGGCGGCCAGCTCGTGCGATCCGATGGTTGCGATCTCGACTCCGACCCCGAGAGCTGCCTCGGCCTGCAAGCACCCCACCCCGAACAACCCGGCACCTTCATTCCGGTGAGGGCCTCGGGATTCTGCACAGCCGAACAACAGGCAGCGTTCGAATGCGTCGCCTTGCCCGCCGCGGTCGCGTCCGCGATTGGCGTCCTCACGCCTGCGCCTGGCTGTGCGAGCGCGCTCGACGAAGCGGAGCTCACCCTGCAGGAGAACCTCGAGCAGGGCGCAGTCGAAGGGGACAGCCCCGAGCTCCGAGCGTGCCGCCGGCCGCAGCTCGACAGCGACTTCGATGGCATCGGCGACGCGTGCGACCTTTGCCGCCCCGCGTGGGACCCGAGCAACGCGCCGTACATCGACCAAAACGGGAGGCTCTGGCCCGACGATGGCGCTGCGTGCAACGGCGTCAATCTCGAGTGCGTCTGAAACGCAGGTCTCGCTCCAACGGTCCGTGGTATGCCGTAAAGCATGAAACGGGCTGTTCTCGCCTCATGGATCTGTGTGACGGCCTTGGGCTGCTCGAAAAACGAGACTGGGGAGATACGGAACGCCCCGGCGGCATGCTCCGACTACTTGAGCTGCCTTTCTCAGAATGACTCCGAGCTGCTCGACGACGAGGTTGCCAAGTATGGCGCAAGCGGAAGCTGCCTCGACAACGGGGACACCGAGAGCTGCGCGCAAGCCTGTGAAGCCCAAATGGTCACGTACGCCGGGTCTTCACTGTGTGGCGGAGACCCTACTGCGCCGGTCGCTGGGGTCTTCGGAGGTCTCTGCCTTGCGCCCGACGGCTGGTGCGAGTTCGGTGTCTGCAACCGAGAGGAGAACTACTGCTACGACGACGAGGATCCCTGTCGGGGCTTTCGTTGCGGAGGAGAGGACCGAGGCGCCTGCGTTCCCATGCAGGGACAGCCGTCCTGCACCTGCAACGCCGGATTCGAGAACGAAACCCTCGCGCTGTACTGCTGCCCGACGGACGGCAGTGACCGGCGTTGCGGATAGGCTGGAGCGTCAAAACTGTAGCCTTGCCGGTCGGGCCCAGTGAACAAGTCAGTCCCCCGGGGACAGGACGAATGGATAGGTCACCGTGACCTCCTCGCCCTCGAACTTGGGGAACTTCCAACGCTTGACCGCTCCGTTCACGCACGCGGCCACCGCGTCGTCGTGATCGCTCAGCGTACTCGATGCCACGGTCGCCTCGAGGACCTTGCCCGCCGAGCCGATCTTGAACTGGATCGCGACCCGACCCGCGAGTTCAGGGTCCGTCGCGAGGCCCTGGTTGTAGCAGTGGCGAACTTCGTTGATGTGCGCCCGAACGATGCGGCGGATGATGTCGCGGTCGAGCGGGCCGACGACCTCCGCCTTCGCCTGCCGGACTCGCGGTTGCGGCGAAGCGGGGGGCTCGGGGGATGGATCGATCGAGCGCCTGGGGTTCGGTCTGTCGCGCCCGAGACGACCAACCGGCCTCTTGGCTGCGGAGGGTTCGGCTGCGAGCGTCTCCGGCTCGGCCAACGACGGTGTCAGGCACTCGCACTGACACGTGTGCTTGGTGCTCGACGGCTGAGCCCCTGGCGCCAACGCTGTCCATACCGCCAAGGATCCCGCCACAGCGCTTGCGATTGCAACGATCGCAATGGTGACGGGAGACGCGCTGCGACTGGGAACAGGAGTACTCATCCCTGGCACGGACACGCAAAAGCGCCGACCGGTTTCCACCGATCGACGCCCCTTCGTTTCCTAGCCTGCGAGGCTACTTGTAGGTCCAGGCCTTGAACTCGCTGACCGAGTGCACCAGGCCGTAGTCGCGGGCCTTGTGCACCAAGCTGCGCACGTCGGTCTTGAAGTCCGCGCGTCGGTCGAACTCGGCCGGAATGCCGCCAGCGTCGGCGATAAGCTTGAGTTCCGGCTGGGTGTCGACGGGGAGCAGCTTCTCGATGAGGCGGTCCTCGTCAATCTCCACCTCAGGCAGCGTGATTGCGGCCTGAGGGTTGTTCACGTAGTCCGGGTTGATCGCACTCGAGAGGTCGGCCGTGACGTCGATGCGCTGGTTGATCGACTCCAGGCCGAAGCGGCGCTGAGCGGTCGAGAGGATCGAGCAGTGCTCCAACAGGTTGTTGTTGACGCAGCCCGAGCGCACATGGGGCCCGATGACCAGGCTCGGCACGCGGAAGCCGAGCTGCTGGAACTCGCCACGCTGATCGACAGTCGTTGGCGGAGCTACGTGGTCGTAGAAACCACCGCTCTCGTCGTACGTGATGATGAACATCGTCTTGTTCCACTGCGGGCTCTCGGCAAGCGCGCGGTAGATTGTCGCGACGAGCAGCTGCCCCAAGTTGACGTTGGGGCCCATCTCCGGATGGTCGCTGTCCCCACCGAATTCGCGGGGGTGGTCCGAGCTCGAGCTGAAAAAGCCTGGGTCCAGGATGGAGAAGGCGGGAAGGCGGCCACGCTCGGCGTCCTCGAAGAACGACGACATGCGGGAGAAGCCCCGCAACTTGCCCATGGCGGCCGCAGCCCACGGAAGGTCCGTGAAGTAGTTGGTCCCCTCGATGTCGGCGTCGCGTAGCCGGCCCCAGATCGAGTCCATGAAGAACTTGGGGTGGTTGGTCTTGCGGCCACCGGATTGGCCTGCGTGCATGAAGAACCGGTTGGGCCACGTCGGCCCCATGACCGAGGAGTGCCACTGGTCGCACAACGTGTAGTTGTCAGCCAGCGCGTACATGACCTCCATGTCGCGGCGCTGCAGGAAGCCCATGACCTCGGGGCCCGCCGTCAGCGTCTCGTGCTTGTTCGCCTCGTGGTGCGCTTTGACGAAGCCGTCGTTCACACCACCGTTGAACGCATCGTGCATGGGGTCCCACTTGTGCGGGAGGTGGTGGAGCTTCTGGAACGGGTCCAGCTCAAAGATGTCGGCCGTGCCACCGTCGTGCGTGGGGTTGGACTCGTTGCCGAGCAGCCCGTCCACGTCGTCGCGGCCTTCCATCAGACTCAAAGAACCGTACATGTGGTCGAACGACCGGTTCTCCATCATCAGGACCACAATGTTCTCGACCGGGGCGAGCAACTCATCGGCCGACATCGCCGGTCCACCGATGCACTCCGCGTGACGGAGCATCGGGTCCAAGCCCGGGCCGCCTTCGTTGCAGCCAAGGCCGGCGGCGGCGAGCGATCCCATGCCAAGCGCCCCTGATCCGCGCAGGATCGCGCGTCGCGTGAATTCAAACTTCCGTCGTTCTTCGTCGTTCATCGTTGTCCCCCACTCACGCTTCGCAGCCAGTCAGCTCTTGTCCGGTGATTTCTTTTTCGTAGCAGTCGTCCGAGGCGGGAACGTCCACGTCCCCCGCATCGATGCAACACATGCCCTTGGCGAAGTACCCATCGGGCGTTCGGCAGATGCCGTTCGCGTCCGGAGCGGCGCCGGAGCACTCCTCCTCGACTGGGATGACGCACTCGAGCGGAACATCCTCCTCCCCGCCTTCGATAATGTCGAAGCAGGTGTCCATGCAGCAGGCCGCAGGCGCAAACTGGCCGGCATGCTCCCCCTCTTGGGCACGGCAATGACGCCATCCGGCATCGTTGGGTTGTGCATCGAACTGGGCGCCGCCGCAGCGCGAGTTGTCGTTCATCATGCAGCAGACGTGCGGGTGGAACTGGCCCGCCGAGTTCCGGCACGAACTCTGCGTCTGCGGGTCGTCCCAGCCGGCAGCCGGATCGCACAGCAGCTCGCAGCACATGGTGGGCACGAACAGCTCGCCCGAGACCACCTCGCCCGAGTCCGGCTGGTCCTGCACGCAGCGCTTCTCGGAGCCTGCTGCATTGTTGAACTTGGCCTGCATCGGGCAGCCCGTGAGGAACTCGAACTGCCGAATTTCGTCGATACAACAGGCCGTTTGCACAAACCCGGTCGCACCACGGCAACGCATCTGAACGTGGCTGTTGTTCTCGAACAACGCCAGATCCCGTTCGTCACCTGGTTCGAGCGAGCAGTTCTCGGGGTCGAGGTCGTCGACATCATCGGCTTTGCCGCTGTCTTCGCCGGCGCTCTCTGCGTCGGCCCCTCCGTCCTCATCCCCACCGCAAGCCGCAAGCGCAGCTCCAAGTACTAAAAAAACAGTCCATCGACGCAACATCTGGTTCTCCCCGGCAAGCAACATCTTCGCGAGGAGACAGGGTACGCGAATATCCTACACGGTTCACGGGATTCCTCGCGGTGGCGACGCCGCCCCCGTAACCACATCAAATGTAATGATTTATTCGAACTCCGGGACAGGGGACCGGCGTCGCTGCAGCAGCAGCAAAATGAAAAACAGCGCGCCTGCCGAACGACTCGGCTCCCCGGTCATACAGCCACAGCCGTCTGCCGAGTCCGAGCTTCTCGCCGAATCAGCACCGGTCGAGCCCGATGATCCTCCGCTGGTGTCGGATCCACCGGACGTTGCGAGGTCGACCGAGGTGCTGCCACCGGCAGAGTCACCATCGGAGCCCGAGGTGTCGCTCGGGTCGTCACCGGATTCATCGCCACCCGAGGAACCCTCACCGGTGCTTCCCACCGGCATGTCCACAGGAGGCATGTCGAAGGAGATCGGCAGCGGCTCAAAGTCCACCGCATCCGTTCGGTTGTCCAGCAAGGGAATCCTCAGCTCGAAGGGCGCCAGCTGAAAATCCTGAAACGCAATCTCGAGCTCGACGCCGGGATACAGGATCAGCTCGACGTTGGACACGAGCGTGCAGTGCAGGCTTGCCAAGAGCTCGACCATCTCCGTGTCGGGCTCCGCGGCGTTGAGAGGCTCAAACTCGGAGAGAATCGAGCCAGCCTCTACGCCGTCAACGTCGGTGACGTCGATCCGCTCGCAGTTCAGCTGCATGTCGATGTCGAAGCTGGCGTCGACGAAGAAGTTGCCACTGGCGATGACCACATCGACGATCGCGTAGTTGAACACCTCGACCGGCGTCGTCTCATCGTCGATCAAGAGCGGTCGGTCATCATTGCCCGGCAGCAGGTACGGCGTGTAGCTGGCCTCCTGAAAGATTCCGAGCTCGTACGGGCCAATGAACGACGACTCGAACTGCTGGCCCAGAAGGTCAAAGCGAAAACGAGCGTCCAACAACACCCCGATGTCCACGTCCAACACCCCAGCGTCCTCGTCCCCGACGAAGTGCACCTCGCCGCTGTCCCAGTCGAAGACCGCATCCCCAGGCATCTCGATGAGGATGTTGTCATCCGCGTGGGTCAGGAATCGCACCTGGATGTTGCCGCTAGACGGCTGCCAGCCGGTGTCCAAATCGATTCCCTGAACGCCGAGGAGCTCCAGCTCTCGAGCAGGCTCGAATCGGTCGACCTCCAGCGTCTCGGCCGAGGCGGCAGTGGGGGCCAAGAGCACGACTCCGGCCAGGGTCCATGCAGCACGCATCAAGCGAGGATTTTACCACGACAAAGGGCGCCCCCTGGAGGTCCAGAGCGCGCCCTCGCCACAGTTCGTCAACCCTCACTTCTGCTGGATCTTGAACTCGATCCGGCGGTTCTTTCCGCGTCCGGCTTTCGTATCGTTAGTGTCGATCGGCTGGTCGGGACCGTAGCCCTGAACCGAGATTCGCGACTCGTCGATGCCTTTGCCGACCAGGTAGTTGCGCACGGACTCGGCGCGACGCTTGGACAGGTCCATGTTGTACGCGTGCTTGCCGACGTTGTCGGTGTGGCCAGAGATCTCGATCTTGATCTCCTGGAACTTCGTCAGCACTTCGGCGGCCTGGTTGAGCTTGGGCCGCGACTTGGGCTTGATGATGTCCTTGTTGGTATCGAAGTAGATCCCCTCGATCACGCCCGAGAAGGCCTTGACCTCTTCGGGGAGCTCGTCGGGACAACCGTCCTCATCCTGGTAGCCGTTCTTGGTTTCCGGATCATCGGGGCACTTGTCGACGTCGTTGACGATGCCGTCCTTGTCGCGATCGTTGTCCGGGCAGCCGTCCGGGGCAATGCCGGGGACCGTGGGGCACTTGTCGTCGGGATCGAGGAACCCATCGCCGTCCGTGTCCGGGATCGGGCAGCCTTCATACTCGGGAACGCCGGGCGTCTCGACGCACTTGTCGTCGGGGTCCATGATGCCGTCGCCGTCGGTGTCGATGGGCCCGTTGTCCGGAGGCGGTGCCGTCTTCTTGCGTCCCAGCGTGAGCGAAAGGCCGAGCAGGGCTTCGAAGTTGTGGTTCTCTCCCTCGCTGACGCCCCGGCGGGAGCCGATGACGTCGCGCAGGTCGAGACGCATTGCCACCCAACGGTTGAAGAAGATCTTCACGCCTCCTCCAAGGTGGACCGCCGCGTCGATGTCGTTGCCCACGGCGCCGTCACCACTGCTCACGCCCAGACCCCCAACACCTGCAAGCAGGAACGGGGTCACACTCCAGCGCGGGAGCTGGGCCAGGACGTGACCGCGGACGGTGTAGAGCGTCGCGGCCTGGTCGTCGTCGGTGGACGCGAACATGCCACCGCCCTCGAGTTCGACCCCGAGGAAGCGAAGCGGGTAGTAGCCAACGCGGCCGCCGATTTCGGGCGCGAGCGTCTTGAACTTCTTGAAGCCGAGGTCGGGTGCTGCCGCGTCGAAGGCGAAGAGCTCGTGGTTGGCTCCAGGGAGGAACAAGCCTCCATAGATCCCGAGCTCCCACATGTTGCGTTCGGGCTTCCAGCGGTCGATCCAGCGCAGCTCGGCGCGATCACCTTCGCCGGTATCGGCATCGGCATCGGCGCCATCTTCGGAGGAGAGGCCAATTGAGGCGGAACCGCCGTCTTCGTCCGGAGCTGCCTGAGCCTCCGGAGCCGCGAGGAACGTGACGACAGGGGTCAAAAGTGCGAAAATGCGCGCGAACGGTGCCATAGCGGGTGCTGATCGGCCTGTAGGCACTTTCCGTACCAACCCAGGATCACCGTCAATCGCGGGCCGCGTGACGGACACGTGGGGAGATGTGGGACGAGACTTAATGCCCCGTCGGGTCACAATGACCCGGCCGATGGGCCCCAGCATGCGCGGTCCTGATGGGGTCTGGCGCCCCCTGTGCGGCTAAGCGTTTGAAAAGTCGAGTTTCGATCCACCGCAGATCGATCGTGGCACTCGGGCTGCACAGGCGGCGAGGACCATGCGTCGGGCATACATCTCCCTACTTCTGACGTCGTGTTCTCTCATTGCGGCGGGCTGCGCGGATCCTTGCGCGGACGACGGACTGCTTCAGGACACGTCCAACGAGGGCTGTGCAGCCGATGCCAACGCATCGCTGGGCGAGTCCGACACTGACGCCACCGCCACCGAAAGCGACACCCTCGCGACGGAGAGCGAGAGCGACAGCATGGAGTCGGAGTCCGATTCCAACGACACCGATGCGGGTGAGGAGTGGTGCACCGATGACGATGGCGATGGCTTCGGCGATCCGGACGAATGCGTCAACGTGCCCGACGGCGAAGACCCTCCCGGTGGCAGCGTCCCCAACCCCGACGACTGCGCTCCAGACAACCCCAACGCCTTCCCCGGCGCCGCTGAGAATGAGCCCCCTCCAGGCGACGAAGCCTGCATGGAAGACGAAGACGGCGACGGCTGGGGCGACGCGGATCCCCCGGACGGCGTGGACCCAGGCACCGACTGCGACGACAGCAACGACCAGACCTTCCCTGGCGCCTCCGAGAACGAAGAGCCTCCGCTCAACGAAGCCTGCACGCAGGATGAGGACGAGGATGGCTATGGCGACAACGATCCCCCAGACGGTGGCAACGGCATCACGCCGGGCACCGACTGCGACGACACCACGGCAGACGTCACCGACGAGTGCCTCAGCGTCGATGCTGGCACCTGCGTCACCTACGAGTCCCCCACCGCCGCCGAACTCACCGCGATGGCCTCAGGCGGCACCGGCGAGTACACGTACACCTGGACGCCCGGTGCCACCCTCGACACCGACATGGGTGCGACCGTCAACGCCACGCCCACCAACTACGAGACGTACACCGTCACCGTCGATGACGGCGTAGACCAAGCCGAAGACGCGGTCACCGTCGTCTCCGCCGACGTGTTCGGTCTCGAGAGCGCGTGCGAGCTCGTTCAGCTCGACGTGCTCGATGGCGACATCGGGATGCCGGCCTCCATCACCTACCAACAAGGTGGAGCCCAGGCCTGCGAAGACCTCAACAACGACGCCGGCCTGCACCTTTGCGACGTCGAGTTCGAGGACACCGCCTTCGAAGGTATCCTTCGGGTCGACAACCTCAGCCCCGACATCAACGGCGGTGACAACGACGTGGTTGGCTTCGTCTGGGGTGCCCAAAACGCCTCGAACTTCTACAGCTTCGCGTGGAAATCCGAAGACCAGGCCGAGAACCTGGGAGTCGACGTCTGTCCCAACGCTCCCAACCAGCTGTGGCCCGGCGGCATGCTCGTCAAGAAGGTCCAAGCTCCCTCGGTTGGGGCTCTGACCTCTGAGGACATCTTCTGCGACATCGACACCCCCAACTCCGAGGTCCTGCTCTCGCCCGCCGAAGCAGCGCTCGAAGGATGGGAGTTCGCGGTCGACTACGACGTCAACCTCGAGTTCACCTCCATGGGCTCCAACATCACCGTCTCAGGACCCGGCGGCCAGATCGCCGACCTGATGATCAACGACAACACCTTCCAGAACGGCCGCTTCGGCACCCTGACCTTCTCGCAGTCAGGCGCCTGCTCGGGCCCCTGGAACGCAACCTGCCTGTAGGCTTCGGTTGACTCGAAGAGCGGGGCGCCCTCAGGGACGTCCCGCTTTTTTCGTTGGGGGCTCCCGACGGTCACCCCGGAGCGACGCGCTACGCGTCCGGAGTGCGGCAAAAGTGGGCAAAGCGTGCGATGAAGTTACGCAGGGCCTCGAGGGTCTTGGGCTCCACCACCTCGCCATGCTCATCGAGACGCTCGCTGTAGCGGCCCATGCCCAGGGTCTCGAATGCGCGCACAGGAAGGTGCTCCATGACCTGGCTGAAGTGTCCGAGCACGCCTTGGCCTGCCCGGCCGCCCGGAGAGAGCGTGACCATGGTCATCGGCTTGTTGGTCCATGCCTTCGGCGGACGCGAGATCCAGTCGATCACGTTCTTGGTGACCGCCGGAAACGATCCGTTGTACTCGGGCGAGAAGAACACCAGCCCGTCGCAGTCCATGACCGCTCGGTTGAGGGCCACGACAGCGGGCGGAAGCTCGGCTTCGAGGTCACCATTGAAGAGAGGCACGTCGGCGATGTCGTGCAGCGTCAGCGCGACTTCGGCCGGCAGGTGGGCGAGGGCGGCTCGGGCCGTGGCACGACTGACCGAGTGGGTACGCAGGCTGCCAACGATGCCGACCAGATGCAGAGGCTTCATCGCCCCGAGTACAGCAGGAATCGCGGCCGCGGGGGGTGTCAGGTGGACTCGCTGTCGACCGGTGCGCTCACGGTAGCGCTGCGGTCGAGAATGAGATGTGGGTGCGCTCCACCCCCGCGTGCTCGAGCGTGGTGTTGGCTCGTCGTCTTCTGAGCGCGCTCGGCCGCCTGGTTACAGCGACTCGAGGAAGGCCACCAGTGCTTCACGTTCGGCAGCCGATCGAGCGAGGAACGCGTCTCGATAGGGCGCCGCTTCTCCACCGTGCCACGCGATGGCCTCCTGCACGCTGCGCGCTCGGCCGTCGTGGAGCAGTCGCAGCTCACCGGTGACATCGCGAAGCAGGCCCAGACCCCAAAGCGGGGGGGTTCGCCACTGACGAGCGAGGGGGCCGCCGGAAACATCGGCGAGCCCTTCGCCCATGTCGTGCAGCAGCAGGTCCGAGTAGGGGTGAATCGTCTGCTCGCGGAGCTCGGCGAAGGGATGATTGGATCCGGTGACGTACTCGGGCCGGTGGCATCCCGCACATCCCATGCCGGAGAAGACCTGCTCGCCCTGCTGCACGAGCTCCGCCATCGGGTCGCGTCGCGGCGGGACGGCGAGCAGCGCCATGTAGGCCTCGAGTTGTCCGAGCTCGTCGTCACCGAGCTCCGGGTCGCTCGCGCCGATCAGCGCAGTCGACACGCCCATGTCTTGATCGAGCGCATCGGCGATCTGGTGCCTCACGTCCATCTTCTCTGCTTTCCAGCCGAAGCGTCCTAGGCGCGTATCCCCGGTCTCGGGGTCTTCGACCAGCGAGGGGCGCCCCGAAATCGCCGTGTCGGAATCGCAGTCTTCGGAGACCGCTTGCTCAAGGATCACGTCCTCGTCGATCGCTTCGAGCAGCCCCAGGCCGATCAGGCGGCGGGCGACCCGGATCGAGGGCTCGAGGTCCTCGTCGAGACCGCTGTAGCTCGGCTGCTGAAGCTCGAGGGTGGAGCCATCGGCGAACTCGACCTCGGTCATCGTGTATCCGTCGCGTACGACCTGCGCCTCTTGAGGCTGAAGCTGACTGCCGAGGTCTCCACCGGCGTACAGCTTCACGACCGTGGTCTGCAGGGGCATACCGTCGGCTTCGATGAGGTTGCGACCGTTGCGGGTGTGGCAGCTCGAGCACGACGCGACGTTGAACAGGGGACCCAGCTGTCCGGTGTGCTCCGAGAAGATGGGGTTGCCCCCTTCGGAATGTTCGCCCGTCTCGAAGTCGGTGTGAAAGAGTCGGCGCCCTTCCAAGAACGGCTGCACGCGCTCTGGCTGCACGTTGAGCGACATCTGCGAGAAGTAGAAGTCCGGCTCGGCGTAGATGTACGGGATCGTCGCTTCACCGCCGGGCGCGTGCTCGGGTGCGGGACCCAGCGTCCCGCTCGTGTCCGCGTTGGTTGCGGTCAACCCTCCTTCGCCGACTCGGTAGCGAAACGTGTCGGTGTAGTACGACGTGCGTCCCTCGATCGCGCCGGGATCGGCGAGATCGAAACCCGCGATGAACACGCCAAACTCGAACTCCATCACGTCACCCACCTGGAGCTCTCGCCCTTCGCGAGCGTTGGAATCGATCGTGGCCTCGTGGTGTCGCAGGTCGACCTGGTTCAGCCCTCCGTTGTCGTGGAACACGTTCCCATCGCCGTAGACCTTCCAGACGCGCAGGTTGGTGCCCGGTCCGTGGGTGGTGACGTTGGCCTCGGGGCGATAGGTGATCACGATCCGGCTCTCGCCCGAGGCCACGTGGTCTTCGATCGTGAAGCCGTAGCTCCGGTTTTCGAAGTAGCGCTCGCCGTAGGTGTTGAAGGTGCCCTCCAGCTCGTGGCGGCCTCGCACCCGGCCGGCACCGCGCGTCACGATGACGCCGTCGTCTAGGACTTCGACCACGCCGGGCCCGGTCGGGGGCTGATCATGGAGCTTCACGAGCGTGGGGGAGGCCGCGCACTCGGCCGAGCCACCCGAGGTGTCCCCGCCGCCGCTCGAGTCTCCCTCGCCCGAGGAAGAGTCCTCGCCGCCGCCCTCGTCGGTCTCGGAGGTCGCCGCAGCGCCGCTGCCGTCGGTCCCGGCTCCGTTCTCATCGGCTTCGACTTCGTTCGAGCAGGCTGCCAGTACTAGGAGAGCGAGTGACAGCACTCGCGATTGATCGTGTTCCATCCGCATCTTCGTTCCCTGTGCCTGGGTGTTCCCGCCGGCAGCGAGAACGGCTCAGGGAATTTTGGTGTGAGCCGTTTTGAGCTCGGGCGGGAACAAGGGGTCACGGTGCTCGATCCGTTCCTCCTGCTTCCTGCTGCCCGAGCGGCTGCGATACCCTCGAGGTCGGTTCTATGCACACCATGAGGCACGCCTCGCCATGATCGGCTTCGCCCAGCTCTCCAGGTTCGGCTTGTTCGCGAGGATGTCTCGCGCGCTCGACTCCAGCCCGGTCGTGCATCTGCGCCCCGTGACGCTGCTCGATCGCCTCAGGGCCGGAGATCCGGACGCCGTCACGCAGCTCTTCGAGCGTTACATCGACACGGTCGAGCGCGCGATCCATGGCGTGCTCGGACCCGATCCAGAGCTCGAGGACTTGGCTCATGACGCCTTCTTGGCCGCCTGGAAGGGCATCGGTGGCTTTCGCGGGCCCGACCAAAAGCTGGGGGGATGGGTGCGCGGGATCGCGGTCAAGCTCGCGCTGAAGAAGCTGCGCTGGCGGAGGCGCCGGCGGTGGTGGGGAGGTCCGGGAACCGACGCGCTCCCAACACTTCCTGGGCTCGCCGACACCGACACGCAGTCGGCGTTGCGACAGGCCTACGCCGTCATGGAGCGTCTCCCCGACCTGCAGCGCGCCGCGTTCGGCCTGCGCTTCGTCGAGGGCATGCAGCTCAACGAAATCGCCGAGGCCCTTGGCGTCTCCTTGGCCACGACCAAGCGCCACCTCAAGGCGGCACGAGAGCGGTTCGAAGCGCTGGCGGCCGGCGACGCGCTGCTGTCCACCTGGTGCGAGAGGCAGGGGCAGCGATGAGTCGCTCCACCGATCCGCTGCTCGAACGACTCGGGGCCGAGCAGGCGAGCGTGCGAGAGCAGGGCCGCACGGACCGGCATGCGCGGGTGTTGAGTCGCCTCCACGCGTCGATCGAGCGTGACGTCGCGCCCAACCGCAGAGGGTGGATTGTCGGCGGAGCTGTATTGGCGTCGGCGGCAGCGCTCGCGCTGTGGATGGTGCGATCCACGCCTCTGTCGTTCGAGGTGGAGCGTTCAGCGCATCCAGGGGTGCTGCAGGCGGTGGTGGCCGAGAGCCAACCGCTGACCATGCGCTTCTCCGACGGCAGCACGGTCGAGCTTGAAATCGGCACGCGTGTTCGGGTTGGGGAACCGCGGGTCGACGGCGTGGACCTGGTGCTCGAGCAGGGGACGGTGGAAGCCCACCTCGAGCCGGGCGATGGTGGAAGCTGGGTGGTCCTCGCCGGCCCTCACGTCCTGCCGTTGACCGGTGGCACCTCGCGGATCCACTGGACCCCGGAGGAGCAACGCCTGAGGGTCGAGTCTCCTGACGGTGACTTTGTGCGCGGTGGCGTGCCTGACGAGCCGCCGAAGACAGGACAGGACGTCTCGGCGCCGCCGGACCGCGAACCGATCGCCGAGCCCCCGCCGGCCGAGCAACACACGGCGCCGCGCGTGCGCCCCCAAGCCCCTGTCTCTCGCGCTCGGACGCCCGGCGCTGACGTGCCCGCGTCCCGCGATGATTGGAAAGCGCTCGCCCGCCGCGGCGCCCACCGAGAGGCGTTGGTACTCGCAGAAGACCGAGGATTCACGAACCTCTGCACAAAGCTCGAGGTCGACGACCTCCTGCTTCTCGCAGATACCGCCCGCTACGCTCGACGCCCATCGAGGGCCCGCGAAGCGCTGCAGGCCCTGCGTCGTCGATTTCCGGGCACCGACGCGGCAGCAACCGCGGCGTTCGATCTGGGGAGACTGGCCACGCGCGGCGCTGCAGACTGCCCGACCTGGTTTCGTACGTACCTCGATGAGCGACCGCAGGGGTCCATGGCCGAGGCCGCACGCAAACGGCTCGAACAGTGCGAGACGGAGTAGTCCTCATGACCGCCGCGCGCGTACGTCGACGCAGCCACCACAGACTTCTGCTGCGATCTGCGGTGTGGATGCTGCTCGCGCTCTCCCTCACCACGGCTCAGCGCGCCGACGCCAGCGATGACCAGGTGTCCACGCGGGCCTCGGAGACCGTCGCGGTGATCGGGTCGCCATCGGACGACACCACGTTGCGACTCGCTGCGTCGGTTCGGAGAGGATGGCGAGCTGGCGTACTGCGAGAGCATCTGCGGCGCTTGCGGTAGCTGCGAGGCCTGCACTGACTGCGCAAACCTCGACGCCGAGGCTTGTCTGCCGTGCTCTGCGGTCGCGGAGGTCTACTGCTCGGAACACGCGTGTGAGACCAACGAGTACACGACGCTGTGGAAGAGCGTGTGCCCAGACGTACTCACGCATGCGGAAGATGGGCCGTACTTGGGCTGCGACCAGGACTCTGGCCTCGACCTCACGTTTTGTCCGTGAGTCGAGGTGTGAAAGAAGGCTGCTCATGAGCGAAGATGACTACATCAGCGATAAGACGTACCTTGAGGACATACAAAACCTCTGGACGGACGCGTTTGCGGTTCCACGTGGACCGGGCATCTCCCAAGATGACCTCAAGTCGTCGTTGTCCGGGTTTGAGCCCACCGCTGCATCGGCGGTGTTGTCCCTGCACGAGCTGTTTCGACGCGGGGCGCTTCCCGCCTGCCATGACGCAACACCTTGGTTCGGCTATTCGCTGGTCGACGACTTTGGCGACGAGGTCGATGAACACTTCGATCTCGATCACGACCCCAACGCCGTGGCTACGGCCCGAGCTGCGGTCGGCTTGGCGGACAACGGCGGTGGACTTGCCTACCTCGTCGTCCCCTCGGGCGAGGTGCGCCTCCTCGACATGGGCGGCCTGCCACACTACTGGCAGGACAACGGTTTCCCATCGGTGGGTGTCTGGTGGTGGGCGATGTTCCATGCCCACTTGGTCCAAGAGAACCGAGAGGACGCGGCCGAATACGTCGCGGAGGCGCGGCGGTTGGGATGCCTCGAGGCGCTGGAGCACTGCAGCATCTCGATCGATGGGATCGGCTGACCTACGCCAAGACCCGGCCCGCTACACGATGACGCTCGGCAGCGGCTCGCCGATCCGGCTGAAGTCGTAGTCGATCGCATGCGTGCTCGCGTCCTTGCCAATGGTGGACGTGGAGCCGTAGCCGGGTTGGCCATCCATCTCGTAGTCTTCGGGTTGCAGACCCATGGCCTGCATCATGGTCACGAAGAACTGGTTGTAGGGGATGCCTCGGATCACGTGGCCGTTGTGCTGGCTGAAATAGGACTGTGTGTCCCATTCGGTGAAGTCGAGGTAGCGGCCGGTTGCGACCCGCCCCCCGGCGCTTCCGGCGGTGATGGTGGGGATCGAGTAGTTGAGGTGGTTGAAGCCCAGCTCGTTGCCCCAGACGATGAGCGAGTTGTCGAGATACGTCGACTCCCCGCCCTCGACCACATCGAGCCGCTCGATCAGCCTCAAGAACACGTTCCTTGCGACCCACTGGTTCATGCTGCGCAGGTGGGCGTCGGCCGAAGGCGTGCCCCACTCGTGGGCAAGGGCGTGCCAGGTTTGTCCCGACGCGTTCTCGCTGTGGGTAAACCCGGCGGGTGCACCTCCGGCGTCTGAGAGCACTTTCTCCGCGTCGATGGTGATCACGCGAGTGTGGTCGCAGATGAGGCCTGCGACCGCGATGTCGATCATCAGACTCCAGGACTCCTCGACGTCCGAAACGCTCAGGCTCCCGCCGTCGGGATACGACGCCGGCATCGGCGGGAACTCGCACTGGGTCGCGATGCCACCGCCCTCGAGCCGACCTTGAAGCTCGGAGAGGAAGGTCATGTGACGGTCGAGCAATGCCCGGTCGTCGGTGGAGAGCCGGGGGTTGTTCTGGATGCGGCTGTAGTCTTCGTAGACGTGATCGACGAGGCGCTTGTTGGGCGACTCGCCTTGCGGCTCCATTGCCGGGTCGGGAGGCATGACGCCCGGGCCCGTGAACAGCTCGTTCCACATCGTCAGCGGATCGACGTGGGCCTGTACGCGGTTGACCGCGCCTCCGGCGATCCCGGCGTTGGTGTATGAGCACGAGTCAGCGCGCGAGGTGTTGAGGTGCAGCGAGCGAACCAGGGGCTGCGCTGTGTAGAACCGGTCCGAGTACGCCATCACCTGGTCGACCGTCGGCACGTGCGGAAGGGTCAGCGCTGGACCGGCCGTGACATCACTCGACCCCGCGTAGTTGCCCAGGAAGGCCCCGTGGTTGTGGTTGGTGTCGGGCAGGAAGTCCATGCCCCGCAGCAGCATCATCTTGTGGAGGTACGGGTTGAACGCCTCGTCGATGATGTTCGACAGACCCGGGTTGGCGAAGTCGGTCATGGGAGCCTGCTTGTACGGGGTCCCGGGGATGTCCTGCGTGAGTCCCGTGGTGCCGTCGGCCTTCTCTGAGCGCAGGGCGTATCCGTTGCCCTGGAAAGTCGGGTACCAGTCGACGATGGTTTGGCCGCTGTTGGTCTTGATCGCGATGAAGCGCGTAGGTTGCAGGTCACCGCCTGCGTGGGCCTCTCGATGAAAGAGCGAGGACAGCACGGGGATGGTGAGCGTGGCTCCACCGAGCCCCTGCAGGAACATCCGACGTCGAATTCGGTCGTACTTCATGACTACTCCACCCCTCTGATACGAAACTCGGTTTGCAAGGCGATCTCTGCGAGCGCGGACAGAATCGTTCCGTCCCCGGCTTGGGACTCGATCCCCTCCATGACGCAGGCGTCATTTTCACCCTCGGTCGGCTCGCGACGGTAGGTGAACTCGAAGTAGTGCTTTGCGAAGCAGTGCAGGTACGCCTGGTCGTTTGCCACGACGTCTGCAAGTTCGACGGGCCCGGAGACCTCGGCATCACCGGCTAGGCCCACGAGTGTGGCGGAGGCGTCCACGGGAAGCTCCGCAAGCACGTCGCCATTTCCGTCGATCACCCGCTCGGTCTCTCGGAACCGGCCCAATCCGTCGTAGGCTTCGAGCGTGTGGCCAAATGGATTGATGAAGTGATGGCAAGACATGCACAGCGCGTCGCTGGTCTTCGCGTCGATCCGCTGTCGGGTCGTCAGGGTAGGATCGAGCGGCGGCGGGTCGAAGGCGTCTGGAGGCAGCTGGTCGGGCGTGGGCGCCGGAATATCCCCGCAGAGCAACCGGTGCTGAATGTCGATGCCGCGGTGGATCGGATTGGTGGTGTGGTCGCCCGTCACCAAAGTGGCAGCTCGCGTGTGCACTCCGGCGCGTTCCCCGGGCGCGAACTCGGGCCGCGGTCCCGTCCCGTCCCACGGCTCGATCCCGTAAAGCTCGGCGAGCAGCGGTGAGTCGGTGAAGGACAGGTTGGTGGTGAGCAGGTCCGAGACCGTGCCGTCTTGATCGAACGTGTAGTAGCTCGTCAGCGCATCGAGTTCGTCGCGCATCGCGTCGCGAAGTGCGTCGCCGACCGCGGTCGGATCCCCTGCAAACCCATCGAGGTCTTCGGCGAACGTGCGGAACGCTGGAGTGTCGGCGAGTCCGCCAAACTCGCGTGCCACAAACCACTCTTGGTAGAACGCTTCCGTCGTCTCGCGGGTTCGGTCGCTTTGGAGGAGACGCTCCAGCTGCTCTTGGTACCCCGCCTCGTCGTTGAGGCTGCCGTCCGCCGCGGCCGCTAACAGCTCATCGTCCGGCATGGACTGCCAAAAGTGATACGAGAGCCGCGAGGCGATCTCGTAGCCATCGAGCACCAGAATATCGGACTGGTCGACCGCGGGCGCCCCATCAACTTCAAAGTGGTACACGAAGCGCGGGGACATCAGCATCGCGGTCGCGATGTCTCGGTAGTTTTCAGGACCCGTGCGGTCGGGCGTGACGAGGCTAAGATATCCGTCGCGCTCTTCGTCCGAAAGCGGGTGCCGATGGACGCGCAGGCCGAAGTCGTTCACAAACGCCTCGAGGCACTGATCGTCGATTTCGGCCGACACCGCGCAGTCTCCCGCGAGCGTCGTCAGGACGGTCTCGTCTTCGAGCATTGCGTCTCCGACCCCTGCCCCGACGGCAAACCAGGTGTCGATGTGCCGCCCGGCGAGCCGATTGTCCATGTTGGAGAATGTTGTTTCTCCGCCATCGACGGGCAGCGCCGCCGCCAACGATTCCACGCTGTCGAACACTCCTGGCACGTCCGCGAGCAGGTCGCGAAGCGTGTTGCCATATTGCGCCACCGACAGGCGCTTGAGCGCGGAGATTTCGGGACCCGCCTCTCCACACAGGTTTCCCGGCAGGTCCTCCGGGTCGTCCGGGTCGTCCGGGTTTCCTGAACCGTCGACGTCGGTGTCGTCCTCATCCGTGTCAGCCGAACCGTCGGAGCCGACGTAGCAAGCACTCAAAGCCAGCCCAAGCAGGAGAGGTCCGCTGCGTCCGATACGTCCCATATGCACTGAGGCTAGGGGGGTGCTGGTCGGGAGGGAAGTGGAAAGACCGTAGCGGTGAAGACCCAAGCGATCGGCGTTGTTCGGGACTTCGAAAGCACGCCGATTAAACGCCTCAAGCACGCAAAGCCGACGCGGAGTTTGGACTCCTTTTTCGGCATGCGTGCTGCTCGCCAACGCACGGTCGTTGGTCGCGAAGCTCTCCCAGCTGATGGTGAGTGACGCGAGGGCA
>CAYGTG010000004.1:0-28257 GCA_964352485.1 uncultured Nannocystaceae bacterium
TCTTGCGTCTGGGGACCCCGATCTCGATCGATCTGCGAGGTCCCCGCCACTTTCCCCGCCACTTTGGTTGTCCTCGAGTTTCGAGACCTCCCGTCCGGATCGCCCTCCCGGATCGCCCTCCTCCTCCGGATCGCCTCGAGTTTCCGGATCGCCCCCCGGATCCCCTCCGTCCTCACCAATGCTCCTCTTCGAGCAGCAAGGTGTTGTAGCTCGCCTGGAACACCGCGAGCAGTGCCGGGTCGGCGCCGTCGGGAAAAGCGACCGAGATCTGCTTGAGACGCTCCAGAGCCTGGGTGCGCCGACCCAGTTGGAACTCTGCCAAGCCGAGGACCCACGAGCAGCGAAGCGTGTTCGGATGCGAAGGCCCAACGGATTCTTGGAAGATCGGCAGGGCCTGCGCGGCCAGATCCCAGGCCGCCTGAGCGTCCTCCTGAAGCAACCGGATATGGGCGAGGTTGAACAAGACACTCCCACGCAAGGGATGGGTGTTGCCGAGGCTGGAATCGTAGACGGCAAGCGCCTCCTCGAGCAGCTCGACAGCCTCGTCGTATCGCTCTTGAAACATCGCAATGTTGGCCAGCCCCACGAGCGAGGTCGCGATCTCGGGATGTGTGGAGGCCAGAACCTCCCTGCGCGCCCGCAAGGCTTTACGATGATACTGCTCCGCCAACGCGAGGTTTCCTTCGACCGACTCGGTCACGGCCAGGTCGCTCCACACCGAGGCTGTGATCACGGAGTGCTCGCCAAACCATGCCTCCGCTTCGACGCGAGCACTCTCCAGCAGCTTCAGCGCCACGTCCCGCTCGCCGTGAACGTGGGCAATGTTGGCCTCTGCCCGCACGAGCTGCAGTCGCAACGCACGTGCGACCCTGCGATGTTCACCAAGACGAAGCAGTCGCGCACGTGCATGGTCGGCCCAACGACGCGCGGCCCTGCGATCGCGTAGGTCCAGCCCCAACACAATGACCAGTTCAACGGCCGACCGACACGCCTCGCGCTCGGATCCGGCCTTGACCGCATTTGTGTATGCGGCGACCAGATTCATCCTGGCTTCGTGGGGCCGGTTGTCCAAGGAATCGATCCGCCCTCGGATCCGAAGCGCGCGGGCGTGCAACGCGGAGGGAGCTCCGGCCTGCGTTCCCGTCATGGCGGCCGTGTTGGCTTCCCGGGCCTCCGCGAGGCGTCCTGACCAGAGCAGCACGTCGGCGCGGACAAGGGCGGAACGCTCGCGCGGGTGGGCGCCTTCGGAGGCCACGTGATGCTGGCATTCGACGGGTTGTAAGTCCCCAAGAACCGTCGAGAGCCACGGCCATGCCTCGGGCTCGGAGCGCTCCACCTCCACCAACGCTGCCGCAAGATCGGCACGCGATACCGAGACACAGTTCGCCGCTCGAACAACCTGCCCTCCTCCCTCGCACGCGGCACGTTCGGCTTCCGCCCAAGACGCGACGTGAGCATCGATCTTTGCCACCAGCTCGGATGCGGATTCCGGCCCCGATGAGCGCTCGAAGAGCTCGGCCATCTGTGCCCTCCGCTGAAAACTCCATACGTCAGCGGCGGCAGGTCGTTCGGCCTCGCAGTCCTTGGAGGATCCGGCCCCGATGAAGCCCGCCGCTGCAACGCACAGGACAGCGGTCACAATGATCGCCCTCCGAAGGCGTCGAGGTCGGGGCTCGACCGCGGCAACGAGCGCTCCCAGGTCCCGAAACCGCTCACTGGGTCGTGGGCGAAGGCCACGCGAGAGCACAGCTCGAACCCCCGCAGGAACCGCGTCGCCGCAGCGCTCGAAGGCGTCGCGAAACGAAGCGCACAACGCATATTGATCGGCCGCAGCACTTGGACTCCCCTGATGGAGCTCGGGAGCCATGTAGCGGGCAGTACCCGCCGCAACCAGGATCGGAGCGTCATCGTTGCGAAGGACGGCCAGTCCCCAGTCGACGATCTTTGGCTGCCCCTGCTGCACGATGATGTTCTCGGGCTTGATGTCCCCGTGGACGATCCCCCGAATGTGCGCCGAATGCAGGGCCCCCGCGACGGAAACCAGCGCATCGACCAAGCTGTTCACGCCACTCTGCGCTCCCCAGGTGTCGAGAGACTCGCCGCGGATGAGCTCCATGACCAGGTAACAGGCACCCGGCCCCATCCCCCGCCGCGACCGGACCGGGCTGGACGCGTCGGCGATGAACTCCGCCACATCGAAGATCTCGACGATGGTCGGCGAAGAAATCTGGGCGAGCGCTCGGGCCTCGGCCGTGACGCGGGCCCGTTGAGCGACGTTGGTGGTGCCGATGAGCTTGATCGCGACGGCTCGCTGCAGCTGCGGGTCATGGGCCTCGTAGACCGCTCCCGACCCACCAGCACCGATGCGCTGCCGCACGATGTAGCGGCCGATCGTAGGCAACCGCTCGCCGCCGAACATTCTCGCTTGAATGCGAGCGAAGCACAGCTGTCCCTCGACGACGCGTTCTGCCGAGGATCGAAGCCAGGTCATGTCGCGACTGAAGTCGCGGTGTCGTTGTGCTATCAGCTCCACGTGGTCGGCGATGTAGACCTACTGGAGGCCTGGCAGGCGGGGGATGATGCCGCCGGGAACGAACTCCTGCGCCGGCACTTTGAAAGTCTCTATTACTTTTTCTTCAACAAGGTCGACGAAGTGGATGACCTTGTCCAGACAACGCTACTCGCCGCGGTCGAGGGACGAGACCGGGTCCGAGATCCGGGCGCGTTCAAGGGGTATTTGCTTGCGATCGCACGGCGGCAGTTGGCCGAGCATTGGCGGAAGAAGGGGCGGATCCGCCGATACGAAGATCTGGAGCGGATGTCTGCGGCGCAGCTCAGCAACACGCCGAGCCGCGTCGCCGCGTCACGCCAGCAAGAACGAATCCTGCTGCAAGCACTCCGCCAAATCTCGGTTCCCCATCAAACGATCGTCGAACTCTACTATTGGCAGGAATTGAGCGTCCAAGAGATGGCGCTCGCACTCGAGATCGCTCCCGGCACGGTGAAGAGCCGACTGGCGCGAGCCCGGGATGCTCTCGCTGAGCAACTCGGTGCCGCGACCGGCACAGACGGTCGCGGCGTCGAACTCGAGGATCGGCTTCGGGCTACAAAGGCTCGCACTGCCCCAGACATACCGCCGGGCAGCTGAGCCCCGGGTCGCAATCCGGAGCGTGACACACCGAAGTGTCGCACTGCATCATGGGCCCGCAGTCCAAGTCGTCTTCACACAGCGGCTCGGGCATGGGCTCAGGCTTGGTGGGCTCCTCAGCGCAGATGCCCAGGCACACCGCCGGGCAGTCCAATCCCGGTGGACACTGCGGGGTATGGCATTCGGTGGTGTCGCAGGAGCCGATGCTGCAGTCCTCATCCTGGACGCACAACAAGCCGGGCTCCGGTGGCATCTCCGGCACGTCGGCACAGGCTCCCAAGCACACCGCAGGACAGTCCAGCCCGTCATCGCACCAGGGGGTGTGGCACTCGGTGAAGTCGCACGTTTGACCGGCCTCGCACTGTGCAGCGTCGTCACACAGATTTGGCAGCGGCACATCTTCGAGCGCGGTGCATGCGCCGAAACAGACCGTGGGACAGTCCAAATCGGGCGGACACGACGGTGTGTTGCACTCGGTGAAGTCGCAGGTTTCTCCATCCAGGCACTGCTCGTTCGCATCGCAGAGCAGGACCTGCTCTTTGGCCCCATCTGCCTTCCCAGTAGCACTAGGCGACGAATCCTGGTCTGGCTCGCTTGGAGAAGCAGGATCGCATCCCGTTGTCAGGAGGAAGAGGGTGGACACGAAGAGTAGGGTTGGCTGGAGTCTAGTGAGCATGGGTCGCCTTTTCGTTTGGCGCCTATGTCGGTCTCGCACCCTGATTGGTTCCTAGAGAAAATGAAAAAAGATGAGCCCTGGCGCTGAGCGTGCAGATCCGGGGCTCCCACCGGCTTCACCACGGGCTGCTCGCAGGTTGAGGATCACTGCGCGTCAGGCAGGTGGCTCAGTCGTCGGCCGGGTTGTGCTCGAGGTAGCGTTCCCACAGCGCATCCCGCACGCACTCTGGCCACTGGTGGAACTCGTAGGGAGTGTTCGTCGAGGACAATCCGTTGCGGCCCTCCATCCACGAGCGGACCTGGTTGCGCAGGGACAGCTTCATGGGTGCACCAACCCAGACGGTGTGAATGTGGGGCGACCAATCTCCGGGGACACCATCGTTGCCGGGGCTGCGGTACCAGCCCGCGTAGCCGGCAGCTGCAAGGTCTGCGATGTACTGCCGGATCTCGTCCTGGCTCAGGCCAAGCACCCGAAGATCCGTTGCCGCGGAGTAGGGGACATCCTCAGCAGTACCGTCCTGGGCGTGGGTACCGGCCGATGCGGCCGCCTTCCCGATCGTCTGTGTGACCCGGTCGGTCGTGATCCCGAGGTGGACGAGCGCGTCCGAAGCGTCGGGGTGCAGGCCGTACATGAGGTACTCGGCGTCGGGAACCTCGAAGAGGTCGCACGCATCCACCGCGCACGAGCTGCGAGCCTGGGAGATGTAGCCTTCGAGGTCGGCCGTTTCGATGTGCAGCCAAACGTCGTTGCCCTCGATGTTCTGGCCGTCGACCTCCTCCAGCACGTCGAAGATCTGGGCGTTGGCCAGCACGCCGACGGGATCGTCGTCGGTCGAGGGAGACGGGCGGACGTTGAGTTCGGCCCCAGGCGCGATCAGAACCCGGGCTTGCGAACATGCGACGTCGACGCCCGTAGAGCTCGAGGTGCTGTCCGCTCCCCCACCCGTGCTCGGGTCGATGGTCCCAGTCGTTCGTGCTTCCGGGTTCGCCCATCGTCGTGCCAACGGATTCGCTGTCGCTTTCGATGCCGCTGGAGGAATCGGCGACCGCCGAGCCCGAGCTGGACTCCATGGTTCCCCCACCCCCGGTTGTGTCGGTGTCGACGGGGCCCGCACCTGAAGCCCCACCGCATGCCGTCACGGCACCCAGGAGGAGCGATGGCCAGACGATGAGGGCGCGAGGCGACGAGCTTGGCATCTCCGGAATCCTACGGTCGCAGCCGCCTCTCTAACCGTGCTCTTTTGGGATGGAACGCCACAACAATCCGACTCAGGGCCCGCTCATGGCGCAACCCGAACGTCATCCCTCGCACTGACGAAACCGTCCGTGAGCCCAAGCAGACAGCACGCGCTCAAGATACTGCGACACGGTGCACTCGTACCAGGATCTGGAGGGTTCACATCGAGGTGGAGTCGGTACGAGACGTCTTCGTCTTTGACCACGCTCGATAGGCGAACGTGGAGAACGTACCGTCGCAATCGAGGTCCGCGGTGACTCAACGCGGGAACTTTCGGGTTCGTCGATCGGTGGGACAGGACACATGCGAATGTTCTGGATCCCTTGGCTGGTCGCGGCGTTGGGACTGATCAGCGCTTCCGGGTGCAATCGGTCCGACGTCGGTGCACCGTGTCAGCACGCACAGGGGGACCTGCCGTCTGATCCGGTGATCTCCTTTCCGTCTCTGGCGTGCGATCAACTGTTGTGTGTGTTCGCAGAGACGATCAACGCTCCGCCTGAGCCCTGCGAATCGAACGCGGACTGCACGAAGATGTCTGGCGGGGTCGACTCGTTCGTTTGCCAGAACAACACGTGCACCGTGGCCCAAGAGGCGGTGCTCGAGCGCTCGATGTGCTCTACGACATGCGACTCGGATGTCGAGTGTGAGGACTTCGCCGACGGGACCCGCTGCGAGAGTGGGTTCACCTGCGCGCCACTGATGTCGCTGGGCGATTTTTGCTGCCAGAGAGTTTGCGTGTGTCGCGACGGCCTGGATGCGGCGGGCTCCGACAAGCTCGAAGCGGCGTGTCTGGACAGCAACGTGCCGGGCTGTTGTGACCGCAATCCACTGCCAAAGGGCTGTGGCTGACCGACACCCGGTCTACACCACATCCGCGGAGCCCCGGGCTAGCAGCCCGAGCAGCGCTCACGGGCACCGCTTCTCAGAATCGCAGGCGAATCCCGGACGTGGTCGGTTGCAGCTCGACTCGGCTGGTGGTGCCGCCCGCGTTCTTCTTCTTGCGAGCGTTGATGGCGATGACGACGATCGCGCCGATCGCTGCCGCGCCCGCGACGGCAAAGCTCACGTTGGCGCCGATCGCCATGTTTCGAGTCGCTTTGAGGTCGCTATCTGCTTGAGCGGAGCAGACGGTTGGAAAGCCGCCGCAGAACGCTTCGGCATCGTCGGACCGGCGCGAAGAGACGATGCCCAAGCCGATGCCCGTCCCGAGGCCGACCCCCGCAACCGCCGTCAGCGCGATCGCAAGCGGCGTGAAGACCTTTTGGTCTTTCATGCTGTCACTGCCGAGCGCGACGGTGCCGTCATCGGTGCCCTCACTCGTATCTTCGCTCACATCGCCGGCGTCGCCGTCAGCCGTCTCCGCGCCTTTGCTCGCGGCGTCGTCCTTGAGCTTGCGGCGTCGCAGGCTCTCGATGCGCTGCGTGAGTTCCTCACGCTCGGACGCGGAGGCATAGGCTTGGTAGTACTCGATGTACTCGATCGCGTCGTCGTAGCGACTCCCGCGATCGTAGGCCTCGGCGATGTTGTAGAGGAGGATCGGGTCGCCGGAGAGGGCGTAAGCTTGCTTGAAGGCAGCCACCGCGGCGTCATACGAGCCCCCTAAATAGAGCTCGCGGCCGTTCTCGAACAGCTCCTTGGCGCGGCTCTTGTCGTCCGCGGTCGGGGAGGCGTTCGGCTGCGGCGGTGGCTCGACGAAGCCGAGCGGGAAAGGAGCCGAAGCGAGTGCGAAAGTCAGCGAAGGAACGAGAAGTGTGTACACGTCACCCCAAGGTTTCGGGGGATAACCCCGTGCGGGGACCCTACCACGAAAGTCTCGCTGAACGACGTTGGCTGCAGCATGCTGCGACCTTTCGGGGGCAGGTGAGACGGCCTCCTGAAAATAACCACCTCAGCGCGAGCGAGCCTGTTCAGCACTGGCCGAACCGCGGTCCGAAAGATACAGTCGCGAGGCCAAGATGCTCCGTCTCACTGATTCCCTTCGACAAAGATTTGGTCTGGTTTGCGGATTGATCGTCCTCCTCGGAGCCGGCACGGGGTGCCCTCTCGATGTGGGGGAGGAACCCTGCACCGACGACGGCGAGTGCACCGAAGTTTATGGCTTTGGTGCGGTGTGTGGTGAGGCGGGTTATTGCGAGGTCGAGGGCGATGGTCGGCCAGTCGGCGGCGACTCGGCGGGCGACGGCGTCGGCGTCCTCGTCGATGGCGTCTCTCCCACGACCGTTCGGACGATCGGCATCGCTGCCCAAACCGGGACAACCCGTGACCTCGGAATCGGGATGACGGTAGGCATCCAGGCAGCCTTCGCCGGCATCGGGGACGAGGGCCCCATTCGGTTCCAGCACTTTGCGAGAGATGACGGCTATGTGCCCGACAACTCGGTGCAGCTCTTCGAGGAGGTCACCAACGGGGGAGGGCTGCGGGACGACCCCGAGCCCAACGGCGGAGCCGAGGCCATCGAAGGTCGACAAGCCTTCGCCGTGATCGGCTCGATGGGCTCCCCCACGTCGCTGCGCATGCTCGACTCGGTGAACGACGCGGGGCACATCTTCTTCGGAACCTACTCGGGAGCCTCGCACCTGTACCGAGAAATCCCCGACGAGGTGGTGTGGCAGTACCGGCCGCGCTACGAAGACGAGGCCTACGATCTGGCGAACTTCCTCATGAACCGCAACCCGAGGCCTGTGGCGCCTCGCAACGTCTTCGCCTTCTCCCAGAGTCCCGTCGAGGGAGACCCCTGTGCGTCGTGCGACGGATCCAGCGGCGTTTCGGGCGGTGCCGAGGAAGCGACGAGCCCCGAGCAGACCGTGATGGACGCCTATGGGTTCTCCGGGTACCGCGGCATTCGACGGGCGCTCGAGGAACGAAACATCAACGTCGCTGAGATCCCCATGGGGACGTATCGTGCCAACTCTCTCGACGTGAGCGCCGGGGTCAACTACTTCGTGCGCTGGGTTGCGGACGATAGTCTCGTCACGGGCGCGCACCGTCCCGACATCCCGGAGGTGGGGGCGTTCGAGGTTGGGGTCGTCATGATTCCCGTAGGGCTTCCGGGGGCCGAGTTCGTCACGGAACTCATTAGTGAAGTCGAGCGGATGCGAGCCGGTGACAAGCCGAACGCAATCACCCTCGATGAGTGGGATGAGCTTCCCGACGCCAACAAGGAGCATATGCGGCGGGTCGCGGTCACGTTCACGTCGATCTCGCCTGCGGGCGACGTCATGGCGCAGACCCTTGCCGCAGACAACGCCGAGCGTTTTTGCGGGCCCTTCGACATCGTGGTCTCCCAGGTCGTTCCGTTTCCGACCGGGGGGAGCCAGGCCGCGAACAACTACCGCGACGACCTCGCGGCTGCATTCCCAAGCGAGCAGCCGGGGTTCGTCACGTTCGAAGGCTGGGCCGTTGGAAAGATTTGGGCTGCGGTGATCAACCAAACACTCGAACGTGGCGATGAAATCACGACCGACAACGTGCTCGAAACGATGAGGGGGTTTTCGGAAGAGGATGTTGGCGTTGGCGCGTTGATCGACTGGGGCCCGAACGACCACCAAGGCTCCAATCAGATCTTCGGGAGTCGCATCAACGCACAGTGCGTATACGAATCGTTCGAACTCAACGGCTGAGTGCGTCGGCACTCCTATCGGTCTCTCGATGTCAGGCTCGAACCCAAACGAATCCAAGGAGGACGAGGCAATTCTTGCCCCGCCGGAATTTGCGTCCCTGGAGTCGAGCTCCGGCGATGAGCTTCTGCCAGTGACGATGTCGATGGAGGAGTTGCTCGACGCCGACGAAGTGTCCGGTCCGACAGCAGCCGCTCGCGCTGCAGCTGCGTTCGCGGTGGCTGAGGGTGTTCCATACTCGAGTGTCGAGAGGGAGCCCGAGGTCGAGAGGGAGCCTGAGGTCGAGAGGGAGCCCGAGATCGTCCCGGCTTCCAGCCCTGAAGGTGTGATGCCCGCTCGATTCGAGGACCCTGTCGCAGCCTTCGAGGCGGAAGAGTTCGAGCCCCAGAAGAAGCCCCCCTGGATGATCCTCGCAGTTCTCGGCGCTGCGGCCATTGCAGGGGCGACCTGGTTCACGCTCGGCGATGATTCGGAGCCCGACGCGGCGGACGGACTCGCGGCCTCCGACTCGGTCGAGCAAGGGGACGCCTCCACGGAGCGTCCGGGCGAGCTTCGAAAGGCTCCGAATGAGCGACCGGGGCCCGGAAGACCCCTTCCTGCCTCGGCGCAGCTTCCGACAGAGCTTCAGGCGCTCAAGGAGCTCTCGTTCGACGAGCGGCACGCACTCCTGGCCAATGCGCAGGGAGACGTTGTGGTCGAAGATCACGTGGCGCTCGACTTGGTTCAGGCTTCACAGTCGGCTACGCCGTGCGGGACGTTCTCAGGCGCACTCTCGACCATCGAGTCGTCGGAAGACCGAGCACCATTCCAGTGGGCGATCGACGAGGCCTCCGTCCCGGAGAACTCGGGCGAGGGGGATGAGGCCTGTGAGGGGCAACTTGCGGATCGGTTGTCGGCGCTACGAGCTGAGGCCGCCGGTACGGCGACGTCGGAGCGGACGTCACCTCCGCCGCGTCGTCGTCGCTCTTCGGGGCGAACAAAATCCGCAGCGACGCCCAAGCGCAAGCCCGAACCTCCGGCGGTTCAGCCGGCTTCCGAACCGGTTGAGAAACCCGAATCTCAGCCCAAGCCAGCACCAACACAGAAGCCGAAGAAGTCGTCCGTCGCGTCCAAGCTCGACGGTCGCGGCGGGCTGCGAGAACTCGACTGAGAGATCTCTAGGGACGTCCTCCAGGGACGCCGCCTAAAGATCCCTGAGGCCGTTGTCGAGCCTGCTCGCAACACCGGAATCGGAGTCCGAAGGCGGGTTCTTCACGGCCTTGGGCTTTCGCTCCGCCTGCGGTTCCGGAGGAGACGGGCTGACCGAAGGTTTCGGATCGGTCGCGGCCCGCTCGTCCGCCTTCGCTTCGGGCTTTCCGCGGCGACTTCGGGACGTGCGCGCGCGCGAACGGTCGGCTGTCTTTGGTTTCGCCACGAAGTCGGAGAATGCTCGGGTGAGCTCCTGGCACGCTCCGGCCTCCTCGCCTGGGCCCGTCGTGGGGATCTCGACGCGCTCGACGAGGTCGCGCTCAGCTTTGTCTTGCGGGCCCTCGTCGATGGAAGCAAGGGCGGCGGCGAATGTCGTGCAGGGCCGCTTGGATTCGCTGGCTTGCCACAGGTCGAGCAGGGCGTTCCAGCGATGGTCTACGCGCTCGTAGACAGCGGGCCTCTCCGCGAGCTTGTCGAGCAAGCGTTTGCGCTCTTCGAAGCCGTGGACTGCCTTCAACTCTCGTCGGTTGACCTCGTTGAGCCAAACGATCGGATTGCCTCTGACTTCCTTCTCTTCCAGCGTTTCACCCGTACGCTCTGTGGGAGCGGCCAGCGGAGCAGGCCGTGCCACGGCGGCCGTGGCTCGAGGCCGCTGCTCAGGGGCGGGATTCGACGGTACCTGCTGGGACTGCTGGGACTGCTCAGCGGGTGCTGAGAACTGCGACCATGCGATCACCGCGGTTGCGGCCAGCGCCGCCGCGCCCAGGCCAAGGGCGGTTCCGTGCGAGCGACGAGGAGGCGGTTCGACCTCAGCCGGAGATGCCAACAGCGATGGCGACGAGTGTCTCGTGTCTGATGGTGCGGTGAGCTCGACCGTGGGCAGCGAAGCCGAGATCCCCACCGGTTGAGCCGCCGCGAGCCAGCTTCGGTCAAACGCGAGCGTTGAGCTGGAGATGTAGTCCCCGAACGCTTGCGCTGCCTGCGTTGCGCTCGGTCGCTCGCTCGGGGCGGTCGCGGTCAGCCGGCGAAGCAGGTGCTCCAACGTGTCGGGGAGTTCGGTCGCTGACATCGCGCGCAGGAGCGCTCCGGTTGCGAATACGTCGGAGGCTTCCGTGAACGTTGGGTGGGAACGATCGAGCTCGGGAGCGCTCCACTCCGGGGGCAGAGCGAGGCCAACGGGCCCCCGTCCCAACCCGTGGGCAAACGTGAGGTCGGCGATCTTGATCCTCGGGGCACCTCGGTGCGAGCCGAGGAGAATGCCTGAAGGAGGGAGACAGCCGACGTGAACCTCTCGCCCATGGAGGTAGGCCAGGGCATCGAACAGCTGCAGGCCGATCTCGGCCAACTCGCGACTCCGCATCGATTCGCCGACATGGGTCTCGAGCGCGCAGCCATCGAACGCTTCTGAAGCGATGTAGAGCGTCCCGTCAACACGCTGTCCGACACACAGCGCATCGAGACATCCAGGGTGATCGAGCCGGCTTAGCAGCCGAGCGACATCGCTGAAGTTCTTACGCACCTCGCTGGAAGCATGTTGATCGACAGTTCGAATGTGGACCGGGCGTCCGTCCGCCTGATGCCGCGCTCGAAAGAACTTCTCAGCTCCGACCTTCGGCCAACCTTCGACAACTTCGTACTGACCTTCGAAAACACTCCCTACATCGACCATGAGACGCCCCCCTGCGTCGAGATACCTGACGCGACGGCAGATTATCAGAACCTTGTTCCGCCGACGAGGCGATTGATCCGGATCGACGAGCGCGATCGAGCATTCGACTCGTTGGCGCTCGAACCCGCGCCCCGACCAACGGTCTCATGAACGCGTCGGCCCCGCCTCCCACCTCGTCGGCTGACCAGGTGGGGGGCAGAGTCGAGGCGGAGGCATTCGTGGCTGGCAAGCGCGGGCGCGCTAGATGAATCACTGTACCTTCGCGCTGTCTGAGTGTCCGCCATGCCTGCAGTCTGCCGCTTGCGTCACGTCTTTGGGGTTGGGTTGACAGTGGCTGCCGTGTGCCTTCCCTGCGGGTGGGCCAACATCGCCTGGGCGCACGAGCCGTCCTCGCAGTCGCGACCCGAGCAGCAGCCGCCCTCGCAGTCGCGACCCGAGCAGCAGCCGCCCTCGCAGTCGCGGCCTGAGCCGGAGCCGTCGCGTGCGAGGCGGGTGGAGTGGGAGGATCCTGGCCCGTGGACGGCGGAGTTCGGCCTGATGGGCGGCCCGAGTTTTTCGCTCAATGAGGGCGGCGTCGGTGGGTTTGCGTCGGCGCGGGCGGGGTTTCGCCACCAGCGTAGTCGATACCGCGGGGGTGACCTCGCCGGGGGGCTCGCGGAGGGCGTCGCGATCCTGATGTTCGGCAACCAGATCGGGGTCGATCTGCAAGGCGACTTCCTGGGCGGCCGCCCCGGGGGCCAGGAGTGGGCGTTGACGGTGCAGCCGGTCTTTGGGGTGGCGCTCCCCGACCGCCGGGCGCGAGCGGCTGTCCGCTTCCCAGCGCTGTTCGGGCCCTTCGCCCTCGGCACGGGCGGGGTGGGTGGCAGGGTCGGCTTCGTCGTGCAGCTCAACCCTCGGGTCTCGCTGCTCGTGACCCGGCGCTTCGGGCTCGACCTTCGGGGTATGGTCAACGTGAACTTCACGACGGGCTCGACGGCTGTGGTCGGCCTAGGCGGGTTCATCCGGTGACGCGGACACCCCTGGTTCAACTCGTGGTCGCTCTCCCCTCTCTCCCCTGCTGGATCTCAGCACTCGTGCGGCCCCTCCGGGGTCGCTGTGACGCTTTGAGGGTTAATCGAGGCTCGGACGTGGCGACGACTCGCCAGCTTGCGTGGATGCTGGGCGTGTCGCTGCTGGCCGGTTGCGGTGAGTACGATTCGACCGCGGCTGCCGAAGCGCCTGCCCACGGATTGGACGGCGACGGCGACGGCGTGCTCGGCGGTCCGTTGTTGTTCGCTCACGCCTGCGATCCGGGCCCCACGCTGACAATCGCGGCCGTCGGGGATCTCCTGCTCCAGGGCCCGTTGCAGCGCCAAGCCTACGACGCCGACGACGGTTTCATCTCGTTGTGGTCCGACGTCGCGGACCTGATCGCGTCGGCTGACGTCTCGTACGCGAACCTCGAGGGCCCCACCGCGCGCGGCGTTAATCGTGCGGGGGAGGACGTGCCCGACCCGGGCAAAGTCTTCGATGGGACGGTCTACTCCGCTTACCCGAGGTTCAACGTTCACCCGTCGTTGATCGAGGACCTGATCGAGTCGGGGATCGACGTGGTGTCGACGTCAAACAACCACAGCCTGGACCGGAGGGTGCTCGGCGTTGACCGCACCATCGAAGCGCTGAGTGCTTCGGACCTGTCCTTTACGGGCACACGTCACAGCGATGGGGTCGGGACATGGCACACCTACACCGAAAATGCAGGCTTCCGCCTCGCATGGATCGGCTGCACCTACGGGACCAACGGCGTCCTGGACGACGAACGGCAGGTTCGCCACTGCTACGATGATGAGGACGAGATTCTGGCGCACATTGCCGAGCTGAAGTCGGAGCCCGGCGTCGACGCGGTGATCGTGACCCCGCACTGGGGCATCGAGTACACCCACGATCCCGCGGCTCCCGAGATTCGCGTGGCGCACGAGTTCATCGATGCGGGTGCCGTTGCGGTACTCGGGGCCCACCCTCACGTGGTCCAACCCTGGGAGCGCTACCGGACCCAGGACGGCCGGGAAGGCTTCATCGTCTACTCGCTGGGGAACTTCGTGAGCGACCAGATCCCGCTTGGACGCCGAAGCACGATTCTGCCTCTACCTCGGGCTCAAGCGGCTCGGTAGCGGAGCGGTGGTGCCGTATGGGGCGCGCTATGTGCCCATGGTCCTGGATCGGTCGGATGGTCGTCATCTCCTCGCGATCGACCGTGAGGGCGGGTTTGGGGACGAGCGGGCCCGCGTCACCGGGATTCTTGGCGAGTGGGGCGTGGCGCCTCCGGTACAGGACCCGAACATGGCCCCGCAGTGCGACCCAAATTGGCGACCGCCGCATCCCGCCGACGGGTGGATAGGCGGAGGTTGTGCGAGTGACGATGGCTGCGGAGGCTCACTGTGCGAGGCATCGCTTCCAGCTGGCATGTGCACGCAGAGCTGCGAGCGGTTGTGTCCCGACCACCCCGCACGACCCGGAACTCTGTGTGTCGAGCTGGGGTCGTACGGTCCGCTGTGCGTGATCAAGTGCAGCGGTCCGACCGACTGTCGCAGCGGCTACGTGTGCGAGGTTCGTTCCCGTCCGGACGGCAGCGGCGCGTCGAGTGTCTGTGTCCCCGACTGACCGCGGGTATGGCGGATGTGGGGTGGGTCTTGAAGGGAAGTCCGAGGCATGCGCAACCCGAGACTTGGAGATCGGCGAGCTCGGGCCAATCCTGAAGTACCAGCCCTGATTGGGGTCGTCCCAAGCTGAACCTCTGCGCCGTTGGCTCCCGACACCTCGCCCTGGCCTTTCGCGACTCTCTTTGTCCGGCCCAGCGAGGAGAACGCACAACGGGTCGTCTCCGCATTGCCCCTCGGTCGTTCGGCATGGCGAGCGGATTAAGGAATCTCGCAGCAAACTGAGCGAAGATGGGGTGCGTGAAGAGCGACACGGACCTGCTCGAGGCTTGGCGTGCCGGAGACCGACCCAGCGGCGAGGTCCTGTTCGAGCGCCACTTCGACGCCTTGTATCGCTTCTTGTGCAACAAGTGCCCAGCCGAGGCGCTCGACGACCTGGTCCAGGACACGTTCGCCAGCTGCGTGGCCTCCGGTGAGCGCCTTCACGACCCCGACGCCTTTCGGCGCTACCTGCTGGGGATCGCCCGGCACAAGCTGGTCGACCTCTATCGCGCCCGGGGTCGAGCGGTGGAGATCTTCTCGGCCCATGAGCTCGGCGTGGCGCCCATCGACGCGGCGGAGCGCAACCAAGAGCGCCGTACGTTGCTCCGGGCGCTTCGCCGGCTTCCCCTGGACGCGCAGGTCATGCTGGAGCTGGCCTACTGGGAGGGGCTCAAGGATCGCGAGCTCGCGGAGATCCAGGAGATCCCGGTCGGCACGGTGAAGAGCCGGCTACGAAAGGCTCGGCTCGCGCTGCGCGGCGCGATCGAGCAGCAGCTGCGTCAGTCGCAGTTCGAGTCGACCGTGGACTCGATCGAAAGGGTGTGGCGTCATGACGTCGTCCGCCCGTCCGTCTAGGAGTTCGGCCCCCTCCACGCTCGCAGAGGCCCAACCGTTCTCGATGCAGTAGATGATCGGGTGCCCCTTCGAGGAGCCGGCCTGACGGTTTGGGTCAACCAGGTCGGCCAGGGTCACGACCCCGACCGCCTTGCTGGTCGAGTCCACCACCGGCACTCCCGAGATTCGGTGCTTCGCGAGCGTCTCGGCAACCGTGGGCAGGCTTGTTTCAGGCGCCACCGCGACGACATCGCGAGTCATGACGTCTGCAACCGTGGGGAGTTTGCCGTGGGGCGAATGCACTTCCTCGCAGTATACCGGCCGCACTCTCAGCGGGGCGACAAACCCTGCCGGTAGGCTCCTCCGGACCGGCCCTGCGCAACGCGACTGCGAAGGCGTGCGCACGAACGACGGCAGGCTGCGGGCTACAACGCGCTGCGCTTGGCCCTCATGCCTCACACCAATGCCTGTGTGACTCGTTCGGCAGACCGAGCGCTACAATGCAGCATCGTGCCCGACCCGCTTCGGATCATCTCGTGGAACGTGGGAGGGTTGCGGGCGGCGGCGCGCAAGGGGCTGCGCCGAAAGTTACGGGGATTGTCGCCGGACATCTTCGCCATTCAAGAAGTCCGGGCCCGCGTCGACCAGATGACGCGCGCACTGCACCACCCGCGGGGTTTCGTCGCGCGCTACGTCGTCGCGGAGCGCCCCGGTTACAGCGGCGTGGGGATCTGGTCCAGGGCTGAGCCCGATGAAGTCATTGGCCCGCTGGGCGAGCCACGCTTCGATTGTGAAGGTCGGGTGATCATCGCCCGGTGGGGGCGGCTGGCGATCGCCAATGTCTATTTTCCCAACGGCAACGGCAAGGACCGCAGCAACGATCGCGTGCCCTACAAGCTCGACTTCTATCGCTACGTCTTCGATGCAGTGCAGCGGCGTCGCAAGGCGGGCCAACGCGTGCTCGTGATGGGCGACTTCAACACGGCACGGACGCCGATCGACCTGGCGCGACCCAAGGGCAACAAGCACACCTCGGGCTGGCTGCCCGACGAAGTCGCCGAGCTCGCGCGATGGATCGACGCCGGTTGGGTCGACACCTTTCGCGCCTACGAGCCGGGCCCTGCCCACTACACGTGGTGGAGCACGCGTGGGGATGTGCGGGCGCGAAACATCGGCTGGCGCATCGACTACGTGCTTGCCTCGCCCGCGGCGATGCGCTTCGTGAAGAGCGCGATGATCTATCCGCGAGTGATGGGCTCAGACCACTGCCCGGTCGGCGTGGACGTCGACCCCGCGATCTGCGACTGAGTCACTCACCTGGGCAGCTTGACGTTGCCCGACGCCCCGGTCTCATCCTCTTGCCGATCCTGGACGAGTGCGGGTGAGCTATGCTCCCGCCTTGCCCGACAACCGTCCCAAGCGAGCCACCGCTGTCCTGGTAGCCGTCCAATTGCCCGATGTCGACGACGCCCAACACGCCTCGGACGTCGATGAGCTGCGCCGGCTGGTCCACACGTTGGGCCTCGAGGTGGTCGGGGTGGTTGGCCAGAAGCGGGCGCGGCTCTCCCCCACAACCGTGGTCGGTGAGGGCAAGCTCAGGGAGCTGTGTGCGTGGACGGGCGGAGACGGAAGCATCGCGCCCAGCATCCCAAGCCGCGACCGAGCGGAGCTGCGCCGTGCCAAGCAGTTTGGCGAGGAACCCGAGCCGCCGGCGCCTTTCATCCTGGACGAGCCGGACGACGGGGCAGAACCGGACGAGCCGCGCGCGAGCGTGGTGATCGTGGATCACGAGCTGACCGCCCAGATGCACCGCAACCTCGAGCGATCGACGGGTGCGGAGGTCTTGGACCGGACCCATGTCATCGTCGAGATTTTCCACCGGCACGCCAACACCCGCGAAGCCCGTCTGCAGGTCGAGATTGCTCGGCTGACCTACGTTGCACCCCGGCTGCGCGAAGCGGGTGCGAGCAAGGATCGCCAGCGAGGCGGCATCGGGGGCAAGGGAGCGGGCGAGTCTTCTCTGGAGCTCGATCGGCGAAAGATCCGAACCCGCATCGCAGACCTGCGTCGCGAGTTGGCCGAGATCGATCGCACCTCGGCAACACGTCGGCAGGGTCGGCAGGGTCAGCGGAGAACGGCGCTGATCGGCTACACCAACGCCGGCAAGAGCTCGATGATGCGGGCGCTGACCGAAAGCGGTGTGCAGGTGGCCGACAAGCTCTTCGCCACCCTCGACACCACCGTGCGAGCACTGCGTCCAGAGGTCGACCCACGCATCCTGGTGAGCGACACGGTTGGTTTCATCAAGAAGCTCCCCCACGAGCTCGTCGCGTCGTTTCGATCGACCCTGGACGAAGCGCTGGACGCCGGGCTGTTGTTGTTTGTGGTCGATGCGTCCGATGCTTCGTTTCGCGAGCAGCTCGCCGTCACCCGCGAAGTCCTCGGCGATATCGGAGCCAAGGAGGCCAACTCCAAGCTCCTGCTCAACAAGTGCGACCGTCTCAGCCCCGAGCTGCGGGCAGAGCTAGAGTTGGAGTACCCCGACGCCATGCAGGTGTCGGCGCACGACCCAGGTAGCGTCGCAGTCGTGCGTGACTTCATCGTCGAGAGTTTCGATGGCGTGATGGAGGAGGCCGAGCTGTTCGTGCCGTGGACAGCACAGGGCGTGGTCTCGCGAATCCACGACTCGGCGACCGTGCTCAGCGAGCGCCACGACGAACTTGGCACCCACCTCGAGGTTCGTGGGACGGCGGCCGCGTTGGCACGGCTGCAGGGGCACCTCGCCGAAACCGCGTAACGACGAAGGCGTGGGTGGGAGCGAGGCCAACGGCGTCGCCGGTGTTGAACTGCCCGCTGGCTGGGAACAACGATCTCGCTCAAGAAGCCGACGTGGACGTCTCCTTCGAGCAGTTTGCGTTCGAGTGCCCACGAGGATGAGACCTCGCGTCTCGACTCACCGCGGTCGCTCCTCGGCCAAACGGTCGCTCCCAGTACCCCTTCCCACCGGTAGCGCTTGACGCGGCGGAGGCGGCAGAGCGCTCGAAGCCGCGACTTTCTGGCATCAATCTGAATCGTCGCAGCCGCCGTGCGTCCAGCTTAGTCGGATGACGGAGCGAGATGGCGTGCGTTCGATGGGTCCACTCGACTGGGCCGATCCCCGCTCTCGCGCCGGTTTTCGCGCCGGCGCCATCGCAGCGCGACTTTTCGAGCCGGACCCGAGCGTGCTTGCGGACCGGTACGAGGTCCGGGCCCGGATTGGTAGCGGCGGTATGGGGGTCGTCGACGAGGCGTTCGACCGCCGGCTGTGCAGGCGCGTCGCAATCAAGCGGCTGCACCCCGGGACCGTCGACGTCGAGGACCTCAAGCTGCTCCAGCAAGAGGCCCAAGCGCTCGCGACCTTGACCCACCCCAATGTCGTGCCGGTGTTCGACCTCATCGCCCACGACGGCGCCGTGGCGATGGTCATGGAGTTCGTCGAAGGCACCTCACTGAGCGCCTGGTTTCGCGAGCCGCCCTCGATGCGACGTCGTTTGGATGCGCTGCGCCAGGCTGCCGCCGGACTGCAAGCCGCCCACGATCGTCAGCTGGTGCACGGAGACTTCAAGCCCTCCAACGTCCTCATCGATCGCCGTGGTCGCGTGCGGCTGTGCGACTTCGGCCTGGCATCGTCGATCGAGGCAACCCGGTCCCGAGTCGGCAAAGACGACGCGCGCTTCGTTTGGGGCACGCCCCGCTACATGTCCCCCGAGCAACATTCGGGCTCATACCTGGACGGGGCCAGCGACCAGTACTCGTTCTGCGTGGCGGCATGGATACTGCTGACCGGTCAGCTCCCCTTCGAGGACAGCCTCGACCCGCAGGCTCTCGCCGACCTCAAGCGGCAAGGTCCACCGCCCTACCCGAGCGCCTCAGAAGTTCCGGCCCGAGTCCTACGAGCGCTGCGGCGCGGCCTCGAGCCGGACACCGATGATCGCTGGCCGTCCATGATGTCGCTTCGGCGTGAGCTGCAGACGCGCTCACGCCGAACGTGGACGGTCGTCGCGGGCGCCGTCGCCGTCCTTGGCCCGCTCGTCTTGTTTAACGCGACGCCTGTCGGCTCATTTGTGCCAGCGATGACGCCGAACCCATCGCTTCGACAGGCAGCCCGCTCACCAGACATCGAAGTCGCGCTCGCGCTCGTTCGAGACGGCCACAAATCGCGTGCTCGTGCATTGCTCTCGACGGTTTTCAACGACGCTGGGGCACGAGGCTCGCTCGAGGACGTCGTCGAGTCTGCTGCATGGCTGGCCCTCCTGGCGCCTGGATCCGAGGTCGCCGAGATCGACCAGGCTGCAAGGGATGCCTCCATCGTGGTGAGCAACATCGAGCCCTCGGCGCGGACCAGAGCCTTGGCCGACCTCGCGGCCGCCCGCGCGATGCGTGAACGCGAGGCCCCCGACCTCGTCGCCAAGCACTACAGCGACGCCCTCGTCGGCGTGGGCGACCCCCTGATCGCCCACATCGGGGAGCGACACCTCGCCATGATCCTCTACCGCTCGGGACGGTTCGACGAGGGACTGACGCATCTCGATCGAGCGATGGACCACGCCAAGGCCCTGGGCTCCGAGAGTCTGGCGATCGAGACTCAAATGGATCGCAGTCAGATCCTCGACCTGGCCGGTCGCGTCCACGAAGCCAAGGCGGTCCTCCTGTCGCTGCTGCCCAAGGTCGATGCTCCGGGCCCAAGAGCCAACATCCTCGTCCAGCTCGCCTCTCTCGAATATTCCGACGCCCAGCTCGAGCTAGCCCAGGCGCACTTCGAGGAAGCCCAGAAGATCATCGATTCGCACGGAGAGTTCGACACGATGCTGACGCTGCGCTGCTTGCTGCTGGAGTCGGACCTTCAGACCATGCAGCTCGAGTTCGATGAGGCCCTGGCGACCCTCGCGCGCGCACGGATCCTCGCCGAATCCAGCCGCGGCGCACACGACCGAGCCTCGATGGTCATCCTGTCTAAGGCGGCCAACCTGCTCAAGACGACCGGTGAAGTCGACGCGGCGCTGGAGCACCTCGAGGCTTCGCTCGCACTCACGCAGACCGCAGGAAACTGGTTCGAGACCGCTCACACGCAGATCGAGATCGCCAGCGTACTCGCCGACGCAGGACGGATCGCCGAGGCGCAGCCCCACATCGAAGCCGCGGGGTCCGTGGTGCTGGCCTCGGACGAACACAACGGTCGCTTCGTCTACGAGACGGTGCTGGCAAAGATTCGGGAGGAGCGCGGCGACCTCGTGGGCGCCCTGCAGCACTACCGGACCGCCCGCCGCTGGTTCGAGACCGGCCCGGGCCCACACCACCCGGTCGCCGGAATGCTGCTCAGCGAAGAGGCGCGCCTGGCCGGGCTTCTGGGTGAAGACGTCGACGATCAGTTCGAAGACGCGATTGCGATCCAGCGCGAGGGCGGCTCGCTCCCGATGATCTATGGGTTCACCCAGATCGCCTACGCCCAATACCTCTGGGGACGCGGCCACCGTGCGCGCGCCCGTGGCCTGTTCGAGGAGGCTCTCCGCCATGTACGCAAACACCCTGGACCCCCTCCCGAGTACATCGAAGCCCTCGCCTGGCTTGCCGACAACGGGATCGAGATCGATGTCTGAGCTCTCGGGGAGCTGCTTCATCTAGCGAAAACGTCCAGTTCGACCCTAAGCGTACAGATGCGTCCCTCAGGGCGCGGCCCCGGAGCAGATCCAATCCGAAACCGCCTGGAGGTCCGCGGCCGTCAGGGTCGAGCCGGACTTGGGCATGGCGGTGCCGGAGCATAGGTTGATGCCGAGGATCTTGTCGTTGAGGTAGCTGCTGCCCGGCGACCCCGGTGCGACTAGAGCACATCTCATAACCTCGACGCGGTGACTCGGAGCGGATTTGGGGCCGAGGGTTAGGAGCGGAGCCGCCGCTGTACCGGGCGTACTGCAAGGGTTCGCGACGACGCCATCGGGCCCAAAGACCAGCGAGACGGCGTGGCGAGGTTATGAGATGTGCTCTAAGCTCCGGTTCGCGCATTGGGTACTGGGGACGTTGACCAACGCGTCGTAGCCGGCACCCGCGGCGAGGTTGAGGCCCTCGGCGCCGCTCATCGGCCCCATTGGACGGTGGCACCCCATGGTCGCGCAGGTGGAGACGAGGATCGGCTCGATGTCGGCGGCGTAGGAGGTCGCGGGGGCATCGCATCCGCAGCTCCCACTCTGGCAATTCTTCCCGTCGCCGCACGGCTGGTCGCAGTCTCCGCAGTGCATGGGGTTGGTGTCCAGATTCACGCAGGCGCCCGTGCACTCGGAGAGGCCGCCGCAGTCGTCGGTGCACAGGCCGGCGAGACAAAACAGACCGGCCTCGCATCCTTCACCGCAGCCGCTCGAGTGTCGCATCAGCACGCCCCCCGCAGGCACGGCCCCAAATTATCCCACAAAACCAGGCCCCGGGAGCCACACGCTCACCGATTGTCGTCGACGAACTCCTCGGCCTCCTCCACGATCGTCTTATTGAGGTAGAAGCCGACGCCCTTCCCGCCCGGCGTGACGACGAAGGTGCGTCCCTTGGGCGTGAAGAGGCACCCCTGTGCCCATCCCCGTCCATCGGAGCCGCCCCGGCCGCACGCGTCGTCGATGACGTCCAAGAGGTGCGCCAGAAGATCCTTCTCGTCGACGCCTTCCTCCTCGCTGACCTCTTCGGCGAGGTCTTCGAGCATGTCCCGAACCTCCTTGGCGGCGTTCTCGTTCTCTTTGGCCTCTTTCGCGAGCTCCTTCTCCGACTTCGGCCGGTCCTTGGCCCGAATGTACTCGGGGGCGGTGCTCACGAGGATCTTGTCCAAGTCGACAGGGTTCTCGATGATGATCTTTCCCTTCCGTCCCCTGCGTGCCGGTTTCATCTCCATCGAGATCTGCCCGCCCGGGCCGCCGCTCCGGTCCGGCTCGGCGGTGAGCGTGTAGTTGAAGCCCTCGAACTGCACCGCGGGGACGACCTTGCGCAGCAGCTCGCCGTTGCGTTCGGTGGACGAATGCGGATATCCCTTCGCCCACGCCTTGAGCACCCTTTCGCGGTTCTTCTCGATGAGGGTGGAGGTCAGCGTTCGCTTGGGGTAACGACTCAGGACCTCGGCCTTGAGCGCCTTGCCCACGCCTCTGATCTCCTTGATCCCCTTGATCATGTTGATCTGCACGATGTCCTTGCCCTGCCACGTGACCAGCCGATACTCGATGTAGCCGCTGTTCCTGCCCCCGAGGACGCCGAGCTCGTCGTGCTCGATCTGCATGGTGTAGTCGTCGCCCTTTTGCTTGACGACGAACGAGTAGGAGTCGAGGTCCTTGACGTGCGTCGGCTGGTCTCGCTTGCCCGCAGAGGCGGGGGCAGCAAAGGCGATGGAGGCAAGGGCGGTCAGGAGGACGGTTCGGCGGAGGGCCGAGCCGGTGATGGCGGGTCGCTCGATTGAGGTCATCGTAGGATCAGTCCGTCGAACCGCCCCGCCGCTTCACGGGGCGGCTCCTTAATTTCACATGCTGTCGCGCGCACACCGGAAGCCGCGGGAGATATAGCCGCGTCCCATCGCCGTCAGATCCCGGTTGTAGGAGCGGGGCGTGAAGAGGTGTGCGTTGGTGGCGACGACGCCCCGAGCCGTGACGGCGGGACCCCCCACGGCGCCATCGGAAGCACAACCTTCGTCCGGGAAGTACATCGGGCTGGAGACTTGACCGGCTGGGCCTTCGTAGATCGCGTAGTCGTCGTCCCAGCAGTCGTAGACCAGCTCCTCATGCGGGATCAGGTCGGCGTGTCCGAACACGCCGTTGCCTGCGGGCGTGGATCCGACCGCGTGTTGCCAGAAGGGCGGCGGGTCTTCCTCCAGGGGAACGTGTCCCAGCCGCTCTTCGGTGGGCTCCTGAAAGCCCCACGGATAGGGCTGCTCCAACCCTGCACCCGAGGCGACGTACTCCCACTCGGCACCGGTTGCGAGTCGGCCTCCGTCCCAGGCGCAGAACGCCAGCGCGTCGTACCAACTCACGCAGTTCATCGGCTTGTCTTCGTTCATGCCCGGCTCTTCGGTGTACGTGGACTCGTATTCAGCTCCTGCGCTGCACTGCAGCTCCGAAGCCCCGAAGGACGAGAACCAATCGGCGCGCCACCCCGTGCTGGGATGATTGGGGTGGGCACCGTCGCCCACAGAGGGACTCCAGCCTGCGTCGATGGCAGAGAGAAACTCGCGATAGCGACCGACGGTCACCATGTACTTGTCGAGGGCAAACGCGTCCATCTGCACCTCGTGCTCGGGCTGTTGAATGCTCCCACAGCCATCGGCCTGGTTCCCAGTACAGCCGCGCTGGTACGTGCCGCTGTGCATCCAAACCGAGCTGCAGCATGAGTCGTCGGCACACGAGGTCTCGAGGTTGGCGCACGAGGGCGCATCGGGGACAAACGCTTCCGAAGTGGGCGCGTCTCCTTCTCCTGTGGAGCTGCCAGTCTCTTCCGCGCCGCCTCCGTCCGTTGTGGACGCACCCCCCGTGGAGGCATCGTCAGTGTCGTCTGGGACCGCGGAACCGCTCGTCGTCGTGGCTCCACTGGTGGCCATGGCTTCGCCGGTGGTCATGGCTTCGCTGCCACCGCCAGCAGTCTGGTCGCCTCCGGCCTGGTCACATGCGACAGACGAGGCGAACGCGGCGACCCCCAGCAGGGCGGCTATGGAGAGGGTTCGTGGTCGGATGGTCGAGGTCATCATTGGTGATGTCCGCCCACGCCCGAGGGCGCTTCACGCTCGACGCTCTTTTTTCTGCGTTTGGTGCTCAGTCGGTCGGCGGGACCCCGCCGGGCCAAGGCCCGCGCTCCAGCGCCTCGACCATCCCGCGTGCGTCGCCCGTCTTGAAGTCGTCCTCGCCGAACACCACGCTCGCCTTCGCTGCAGCGCGGCGGGCGAAGACCCCCGCTTGCTCGACATGGCCCGCGCGTTCGTGTGCTTCGGCCAGGCTGAACAGCGTCCGGGTGATCAAGTCGTCGGTGAAACGCCGATCGAAGATGGTCTTGGTCTCGATGCGCTCGAGCAGAGGCTCGAGCAAGGCGATGGCGTCATCGACCCTGTTGGGCCGCGTGAAGTATGCGCGGGCAGCGTTGAGCAGCACGAGCTCCTCGCCCTGTGCCAGGACCTGGCCTCCGTCTTCAATCCCGCGCACAACGGCGTCGAAAACCTCGATGGCGCGGTCGCGCTCGCCCGCAGAGTTCCAGGCAACGGCCTCCGACATCATCACGTCGAGGTCTCCGGCTTCGCCCCGAGACTGCTGGAACGCACCGACCTCGCGGTAGGCCTCGGCCGCGGTGCGATGCAGTCGAAGGTCGAAGTATGCCGAGGCGCGCCTCTCCAGCGCGAGGACATAGACTCCGGTCTGTTCGCGATCGGGCTCGGCCAAGTCGAGCGCGCCCTCGATGACGTCGAGCGCCTCGTGGGGCGCCCCCGCGTCGAGCAGGGCCTTCGACTCGGCGACCGCAAGCTGTAGATTCGAGCCTTCCCCGGACCGGCGAAGGCCCGACCGCGCCGCGTCGACCCACCCCTCGATTTCTCGAAGGGATGCGGACTCATTGCTCAGCTCTTGCACGATGAACATGGCGGTTCTCGCCATGCCGAACTCGTCACCGGTCTCGGCGAAGAGCACGTAGGAATCTTTCAGAAGGTCGCTGCGGCGATCGGCGTTCGCCGCCGATTGATCCGCGCCCGCGATGCGGAGGGCCCGAGCCAGCGTGGCCGGGTCGCCGAGCGCCCGCGCCTCGGTCAGGATGGCGTCGATCTCCGCCCGCTCGCGCTCAGTTCGAATCGCTCGGAGACCGCGCTCGTAGGACGCGAGCGTCGGCTCGAGGGCATCGATGCGCGCCTGAGCGAATGCCGACAACGAGGTGACCTCTGCCTCCGGAGGAGGCTCCGCGGCCACAGGCTCCTTCAGGACGCCGTAGGTCAAAGCGGCCACGACCGCAGCAGCCCCGAGGAGCCGCTTGGCCCACCCCCTGCGCCGCTGTGCCTTGCGGAGGGCCGTCAGAAACACCCGCACCGACGACCAACGGTCCTCGGGACGAGGCGCAAGTGCTCGCCGCAGCACGTGCTCGACCGCGATCGGCACGTCCACCGCAGCGGAGCGTTTTGGCTCATTCTCGAGCTTTGCGTCCAGCAGCGCGGTGGTCGTGGCCCCATTGAACGGCCGCATCGAATACAGCGCTTCCCACATCGAAACGGCCAAGGCGTACTGGTCCGCCGCGGGCCCGGGCTGCTCTGCGTGATGCTGTTCGGGGGCCATATACGCGGGCGTCCCCATCACCGCCCCCGTCTCCGTCAGCTGCTCCTCCATCGAGGTGCCTTTCGGCAGCGTGCGGAGCACCCGAGTGCCGGCATCGGGCTTGGCGAGCCCAAAGTCGAGGACCTTCACCACGCCACCGCGGGTGAACATCGCGTTCGCGGGCTTGAAGTCCAAGTGGACCAACCCCAGCGCGTGTGCAGCGGCAAGTCCACGACCTGCCTGTTGAAGAAGGGAGAGCTTTCGTCTCCATGCCGACGCTTCGATCGCTTCGAGGGCTTCACGCAGCGTTTCGCCCTCGATGTACTCCATCACGATGTAGGGCTCGTCGGCGTGGGCGCTCACGTCGAACACCGCCACGACGTTGGGATGACTGAGTTGAGCCATCACGCGCGCCTCACGGGCCAGCCGCTTGCGGGCGAGGCTCGAGGCACTGTGCAGCCGCTTGATGGCGACGTCTCGACCCAGCCGCTCGTCTTTCGCGAGCCACACCGACCCCATGCCCCCGCGCCCGAGCTCCCGCGAGAGTCGATAACGGGGGTCGAGCGCGGGCTTGCGGCGGATCAAGGCCCTCAGCGCGTCCAGAGCCGGACCCTCGTCCGCACCGTGCGGGAGCTCCAGCGCGCCAAGACCCGCGTCAAGGGTCTCGTCCACAGCATTGCTGACTTCCGCCCCCATCATGCGCTCCGCCTTCTATGATAGGGCACTGGATGATGGAGCAGAGCGACGAGATACTGCTGAAACGCTGGCGGAGCGGTGACACCGACGCCGGCGACGTCCTCGCGCAGCGTTATTGTGCTGCCGTCTTGCGCTTCTTCTCGAACAAGGTTCCCACCGCGAGCGAGGACCTGATGCAGAAGACGTTCCTGGCTTGCCTCGACCGGGGCGCGCGGCAGGAGGTCAGGTCCTTCCGGGCGTTCCTGTTCGGAATCGCCCGGAAGCAGCTGCTCCGCCACTACGAAGGCCGGGGGCAGCTCAGGGGCGAGGAGATGATGTCCCGCATCTCGCTTGCGCAGCTTGCTACGACACCCACAGAGCGTATCGCGCGTGCGCAGAGCCACGACCTCCTCCACCGGGCCCTCGCCGAGCTCCCGCTCGACCAGCAGATCGCGCTCGAACTCTACTATTGGCAGAAGCTGCCCGTTGGCGACGTTGCGGTCGCACTGTCTCTCTCCGAAGGCGGCACCCGGGCGAAACTCCACCGGGCGCGCCAGAAACTGCGCACTGTGTATGAGGAACTCTCCGATGGCGGGACCTTGCCCTCCGAGATGGAGGACTGAGGGCGACAGGCACATCATGGACGCAGTCCGGTTGGCAGCCCGTCCGCTTCAGGCGTGACCGTTTCTTTACGACGCAGCCCGGTGATTGTCCGAGCACTCGCTGCCCGGGTGCTCAGCCCGGTGCAGGGGCTGGCGCCGGCATCGGTGGCGGCATGGGTCCGTCGTGTTCCGAGGTGGTCCAGGTCGCCATGAACTCGGGCTCGATCGTCTGCCCCACCGCCAGGGCGCTCAAGTCGACCGAGGCGCGATACGGCTGCTTGTTGCTGCCCTCCAGGTACACCGTGAACACGTCGCCCTCGAAGCTGGGGTCGGAGATCGAGGCGAAGTCCTGCACCGTGTAGTGCACGTACTCGTCGTAGTAGCCCTGATTGTAGGCGCGCTGCTTCAGCACATCCTGCCCGCTGCGGAGGTAGAGGTCCTGCCACGCTGACGCGTCCCGGATCGGGTGGAAGCTCCCCGTGAAGAGATGCTTGTTGAGCACCTTGGCCAGCGCGAGCTTGCCCTCCGGCGTGCCGATGGCCGGGTTGGCCTCGAGCAGCGCGGCCATCGACGCGTAGCCGACCACCGCATCGCCGGTGCCGCGCCACGCGAACGGCGACGCCTCCCCTTCGGGCTCGAAGGCCACGTACCAGTCGCCGCCCTCTACCGGGATGCCCATCAAGGCTGCCACCGAGCCGCCCATCCCCTCCTCGGCTTGCTTGATCAGGGGCGCCTGCAAGTCCTCGCGCGGCAGGACCTTCGAGGTCTTCGTCCAGGCCGTGTCCGAGAACACGACCGTGATGCGCTCGGACACCACGACGAAGCCCTCGGGCTCAGGTCGCGTCACGGTTGAGACGTCGTAGGTCAGCGAGTCTCCATCCTTGGAGAACGCCGGGAGCATCAGGTCGTCATGCGGGGTCCGCTCGTGAGGTGCGTCGCGGATCCACAGCGCATGCTCGCCGAGGTCGAAGGGCCCGAGCAGCTTCGAGCCCGAGGGGTCCCGGTGCTTTCGAACCAGCTGGGGCGCATCGACGAGCTCGGGGTTCGCCAAGTGCACCAAGGACGCGGCGAGGCTCATCGCGGTTGTCTTGCGGTGCAGCTGCGGGTGGGCCTCGCGCAGCGCCTCGGGGGTCTCGAAGCACGGCAGCAGGCGCTCGGGCAGCCGCTGGGGCGGGTTGTCCCGCATCGCCCGATCCGCCTTCAAGACGACATCCTTATCCGCGGCAGGCCCCACGAACACGCACGGAGACCCGTACGACTGCGGCCGAGTGTAGAAGTCCCAGATGTAGAGCTCCGGCTCCTGCGCGCCGGGCTCGGTCGGGATGTCTCCAGCGTCTGCCTTCGGCTGCGCACTCGGTGCGGGCGAGGTCGGCGAGCCAGGCTGCCCGCACCCCGCGCAAGACAGAGCGACCACGAGTTGAATCAGCGTTGTCCGGGTCACGGTGAGACCTTCAGCTTCGCACGGAAGGCACGATGTAACCATGAGGGCTTCCGAAGTCGCTCAGACGAGCGTGTCGAACTCGTTCGGGACTGGTGTCCAGCCGGAGCTGGTAGCCTCGGCAGCGCCCAATGGCGAAGCCGACCGACCTGTTGCTGTTCGCGTCGGTGGATTTCAAGAAAGTTGCCGCATGAAATCGTTTCACGCCGCGGCGCTGTT
>CAYGTG010000005.1:0-26877 GCA_964352485.1 uncultured Nannocystaceae bacterium
CGGGCAACATCGGCGGCGACGACGGGGTGTTCGTGCTCGACATCGCGGCGCAGGTCACGAGCTGAGGCGCGACCGCGACGACGTTGGGGTTGGAGGCCCACGAGTCCACCGGTGATGATCGACACCACGTAGTGGCCGAGGTTTGCGAGCCCGATCACGCCTTCGGCGCGCACGCGAAACCACAGGAGCGCCGCGCTGCATCCGACCACGCTGACCACCAGCAACGCTCTGGCGATCAGACGTAGCGGCTCCGCGCGGCTTGCTCTCCCCACACGGACCCAGCAGGCGAAGGCGGCGATGAGGACGAGGAGTCCGATGACCGTGCTGCCGTGTTGCATGACCCGGTAGCCGTCCAGGGCTCCGAGGATTGGGAGCTGGATTGGCCGGCGGAGCAGGGCCACGCGTTGGACGACCCACCCGGTGTGGTGGGTGGCCGAGTCCCAGGCCAGGTGTGTCACCGCTCCGATGAGCGCGGAGAGCGGGGCGACGAAAAGCACGCGCGTCCGAGAAGCCGGGGGCTCCCGAATCGCCCTGCAGCGCCCGGCGATGCACCGAGGAAGTGCGAGCAAGAGTGGGTCCTTGATGACAACGTGGAACACCAGGGCGATCAAGAGCGCGACGGGTACGTCGAACCAGAAAAGACCCCGCAGCGTATGCGCGAAGGAGCCCATCATCCGACCGTGGAGGAAGTATTCGAAGTCGGGTGCGACGCTGCCTGCAACCAGGGTCGTCGTGCACAGCCAGCGACTCCTCAGGGCGAGCAGCGGCAGGACGGCGGCCGGATGGGCGGCGGTAAACGGCACAGGCGACAGAACGGCTCAGGGCGTGAGGTTGTTCCAACGCAACGGCCGGCGAGCCTCAACAGTGCGGATTGGGGCATGGGAGCCCTCGAGTTTGACCCGTTGGGTGAGACGTCGTCAAACATCGGTCGCCCGCGCCGACTTCGAGTACAGTCGAGTCATGCGAGTGAACTCGAGTCTGAGCTGCGCGACCTCGGTGATATTGCTCCTTCTCGCGGCGCCCGGCTGCGAGGATTCCTCGGACGACAGCACGGGGTCGGGCACCGACGCTGCGACACCCGATGGCGAATCCTCAGGTGCGAGCGGAGCATCGGGCGGAGACGCTTCGCAGGCGTGTTCGGAGGCCTGTGTGGAGAAGGCAGGGGAGTGCGGTGCGCCGGCCGATGTGGCCGCGGGGATCTGCGAAGAACTTTGTGGGGGGTCGGTCACCCAAGAACAGGTGGACTGCCTCGCGGGCACGAGCTGTGAAGAACTCACGGCTGGATTCATCAGCGGGGACGTCTGTGGGTTGGGGGGCGGAGGCTCGGCCGATTCGGGAAGTTCGGGAACTTCGGGCGCAGGCGACGACAGCGGCCCCTCCGAGTGCGTGATGTTCGGGGATGACTGTGCGGTGGATGGCGTCGGCATCCAACAGTGTTGCCAGGGGCTGAGTTGCTCCGATGGAGCCTGCTGCGTGCCTCAAGGGTCCACGTGCAGCGAGTCGGCCGACTGCTGCGGCAACGTGCTCGCCGGCGAACCCGTCCAGTGTATCGAGGGGGTCTGCACCCAGGTTTAAGCAGCCCGTGGCGAGACCCGAGACGACGTGGCCGACGCCCGCTGCAGGGCCGCGCGGGCGGCCGGCGCCACGGATCGCGTTTGCAGATCGAGTACCATCGGGAGCGTGCAGGATTGCCCCAGCGAGGAACTGCTCGCGCAGTTCGTGGGACGGGAACTTGCCGAGCCCAGTCGTCGTTCCATTGAGACGCACGTCGGGGTCTGCCCGCGCTGCGAACACACGTTGCTGCACCTGATCAGCGCCTTTCCTGGGCAAGAAGAATCGATGCCCGCCGGGATCCAGGATCGCGTCTTGCCGCGACCGGGCTCCACGGTCGGACGCTACGAGATCCTGGAGTGGGTTGGGGCCGGGGCGATGGGCACGGTGTTCGCCGCGCTGGATCCGGAACTCAAGCGACGAGTCGCGCTGAAGGTCTTGCCGGCACGCCCTGGATCGGCCGGCGATGACGACCGGGCTCGATTTGTGAGTGAGGCCCAGGCGATGGCCAGCGTTCGCCACCCGAATGTCATTTCCGTCCACGACGTCGGAGTCCACGACAAGTTCGCCTTCTTCGCCATGGAGCTGGTCGAAGGCCAGACCCTTCGACAGTGGCTGGCTCAGCGGCGCTCGATCGCCGAAGTGCTGGAGGTTTTCGTTGGGGCAGGGCGCGGGCTCGCAGCGGCGCACGCTCGCGGACTCGTTCACCGGGATTTCAAGCCGGACAACGTCTTGGTCGGCGACGACGGCCGGGTTCAAGTGATCGACTTCGGGCTGGCGCGATTCACCGAGCGGTTCGTGTCCGAAGAGCGGGATGCGGACACGGGTGAAACGGATGCTCTGTCGCGAACGCAGACCGGTGCCCTGCTCGGGACACCGGCGTACATGGCACCCGAGCAGCTCGCCGGCCTCCCGAGCGATTCCCGATCCGACCAGTTTGCGTTCTGCGTGGCGCTCTACGAGAGCTTGTGTGGTGTCCGCCCCTACGAGGCCCGCTCGATCGGAGAGCTGCACAGGACGGTCGCCCGCACGCCACCGTCGTGGACGAGGGTGGACGCCTCTGCCCGCGGGGGTCGCATTCCGCGGTCGGTGCGGGGCGCCGTCGAACGGGGCTTGAGCAGGAATCCGGCCCAACGATTCGATTCCCTCGAGGCGCTCGTCGCTCGTCTCGAGCCTCGGTCTTCGGGCGCCCGGAGGGGACTCGTAGGCCTCGCCGTGGGAAGCATCGCAGTTGTGGCGGCGGTCCAGCTGTGGCCAACGCCTCCGGGGCGGACCTGCCCTGACAGCGTGGCCCGCCTGACCGGAGTCTGGGACGACCAGGTTCACGAGAGGTTCGTCGGCTCCGTGGCGACCGACGACCTGGCCGCTCGATGGCTGGCGACAGAGCTGGACGCGTACGCCGGGGAGTGGATCGACGCGCACAGCGAGGCGTGCGCGGCCACGGTGCTGCGCGGGGAAGCCTCGCGCGCCACGATGGAGCGACGCATGGCGTGCCTGAGCCGGACTCGGAACGGTCTCGAGACGGTGGCGCAGGTCATCTTCGAGGATCCGACGCGGGCGGTTCGCAACGCTCCCGAGCTCGTCGAAACGCTGCAACCTCCGCGGGCGTGCACCGACGCCGACCCGGAGTCGCTGGACGCGTTGCCCGAGCCCGATGCAAGGCGAGACGCGATCCTTGCGACCTTCGACCGCGTCCGAGCGCTTCAGGGTGTTGGCGACGATGCGCAGGCGCTCTCGGCCCTCGACTCCGAGCATCCGCGCGTCGCGGAACTTGGGGACCCCCTTCTGGAGGGCGAATACCAAGCCTTGCGGGCGCGGGTCCTGTTCGGCCTCGGGCGAAGGGAAGAGGCCTCCGACGCCATGGCAGCCGCCCTCAAGACGGCGCTGACCAATCACGAGTTAACCCTCGCGGCCGCGCTCGCTGGCATGCTCGGGTGCGTCAACGCGGACCTGGGCCGTCTCGAAGTCGGAATGGCCCACGTGACCACGGCGATCGGCCTGATGGATGCCGACCCGGAGATGGCCGCCGATGGCCGTTCGTTGACATGCATCGGCCGTCTGGCGCACGTCCGCAGCGACTACGTCGAGGCGGAGCGATGGCTGCGAAGAGCCGTCTCGCTGGCCGAGCAACGTTTCGGGGCCGAGCACCTGTTCACCGCCGGCGCTAGGTCGGCGTTGGCCCGCACCGTGGAAGTGCAGGGGAACGCGACGGAGGCCGCCCGCATGCAGCGTGAAGCTCTCGCGTCGGCCGAAGCCGCTCTCGGTGCCGCCCATCCCAGAACGGCCCAGATCCGCGCTCGCTTGGTCACGACCTTGCTGACGCTGCAGGAGTTCGAGGAGGCCGAAGCCCAGGGGGAGCGCGCGGTGGCGGACTGGGACCGGGCCCTCGACGCGCCAACCGCCCTTGCGGCCAGCGCGAAGATCACCCTGGGCCATGCCTACTTCATGAAGCGAAAGTTCGAGAAGGCTCGCGCTGCCTACGAACAGGGGATCGCCGAACTCCGCGAGAGCAGCGGGCCGAGCTCTCCGGTGTTGTTCGCCGCAGAAGGGACCTACGCCGGACTGTTGCAGGTCATCGACGACATCGACGGCGCGAAGGCGTTGTACGACTCCTTGTTGCCTCGCATGCAACAGGTCATGGGCTTCAATCACGCCAGCGTGCTGCAGGTCGAGCTCAACGCTCTTCGTCTGGACCACAAGACGGGATCCATGGCCGAGACCATCGCTCCACTTCGCCGGATCGTGACCGACTGCACTGGGTCCACCTCCATTCCCGCGCGGCGTTGCGTGACCGCGTGCAGGATGCTGGGGTCGGCGCTGCTGGAGGTCGACGGCGACTGGCAGGGGGCGCAGAAGGCCCTGCTGGAGGGCGAGCGGCACCTCGCTCAGCTCAATCCGCCCCCGGCCGACGTCTCGGAGAGCTACGACAAGTTCCGGGCCGACGTCGAACGGGTGCGTCGCTCCGACGGCTGACGTCCGACCACGCCGCAGATAGAGCAAAACCGAGAAGATTCGTGTCCCGGGCGCGACGGAGGTCGAGGTGTCCGTCCGAAGCTCTCAGACGGTGCAAGATGAATGATCGATCTCGATGGATGGGAGTGGTTGCGGGCCTCGTTGCGTTGGGGCTCGGTTCTGGCTGTGACGCGGAGGATGCCGAGGGGGAAACCCCGGTGCAGGGGCCCACAGGCGGCAAGGCCGATGGGGCCGAGGGATCGGAAAGCGAACCAGGACCCTTCCACGATGCGCCGTACGCCCGGCTGAGCGCGGCCGATCGGGCCGAAACGCAGCCGGTTCGGTTCGCGCCGCACCCGACCTCCAGCGAGGACATGCTCAGCATCCGAGTCCTCGAAGACGGTCGCGACGTCGTCGAGCGGCGCGAAGCGGGGCAGGTGTGGACGGCCAACCCGTTCTTCACGGTGACGGCCGCAACCGACGTTCGCGCAGACTGGCTGCGAGAGCAGGTCGTTCTATCCAGCATCGAGAGGTCGGGATCGCAGAGCTGCTGTGGAACCAGTCATGGGACCTTGAGCGCGGCGGTCTTCGACAGTTCGCAGGACGCAGGCAGCTGGACCCAGAGGACGCGCAGGGTGTTCGTCGATGACCGCGTGATGTCGAGTGGGCTCGCCCTGGACCAAGACGGCGAGCCGCACCTCGCGTATGTCCGCAACGAATCGGACAGCACCTCTACGAAGACGTTGGAGTATGCGGACTGCACCGGGGCACAGGAGTGTGCGTACGAATCTGTCGCGGACTTTTCGGAGGGCGGGAAAGCGGTCGGCCTGGTCCTTGGAGCCGATGGCGAGCACCAGGCCCTGGTCGCGTCCAGCCACGGGTTGGCGGTCTACGCTCGGCAACTGGACGAGAATTGGGCGCCGGGCCAAGTCATCGACTCCGACCTCGTGATCAGCCGGCTCATCGTCGAGCAGGGGTTCGACCGTGCCGTCGTGGTTGCCGAAGGCGTCGCAGACGGCACCGATGCACAGGTGGCGATCTACGAATCAATCGATGGCGCGTGGGAGGAGATCCAACGCGTCGAATATCCGTGGGTCCTCAACTCGAGCCGAAGCAATCGCAGCGCCGAGGCCCGTCTCACAACCACGGGGGTGGTGGTCGGTACGGGCGCGTGCCTCGAATACGAGCTGCAACGCGATCTTCTTGCGTGTGCGCGCTCGGGCTGGCGCGTCTTTCGTGAGGCGGACGCATTCTCGATGGAGGAGATCTTCGTCGATGGTGAGCGGCACCCCGCCGCTCCTGTACTTGGTGTTGACGGCAACCCCTACAGCCTTGGCACGTCATCGCAGCCCATCGGCTTCTACCGAGCCTCCGGCGAGATTCGGGCCCCCGAGTACACCTATGACCAGGTGGACGAAGACTTAGACGACTTACACGGCACCCTGATCACGGACCTACGGGTTCGGTTCCGGGCCCCGTGGTCGAGCGAGTACCACCCTGCAGAAGCGCGCACCCGGGTGGACTGCAGTATGTGGGGAGACAACCCTGGCTTCATCACTCTGTCGTGCACCGTCCAGATCGAAGATCCTCATCGCCCACCGGCTGCGTTTGCGGAGGCGTTTACCATCGAGCTGGACTCCTCGATGTCCATCGTTCACGACACGGACGACCGCCACTTCACGGCGCACGTCGAACGTTCCGACGAGGGCACCGACGTTGTCATCGACGACTTTCAAGTCTTCATCGACTCACCCCAGCCGCCCGTCGGTGGCCGCGCTCGGGTGGTGGACATGGAGCCGCTGCGGATCCCGCTGCAGGCGTGGGACGACTGAGCGGGCCCGCGTCCGCCCGACGAGGTGCTGGCTCAGGCCGGCAGCGAGCAGACGCCCACGCCCTCGAGGCACATGTCGGGCTCTTCACCCATCTCGTACCAGGGCACACACTCCTGCCCGCCCAGACATTCGGAGGCATCCCCATCCACGTCGCAGAACGACGAACAGCATCCTCCGGAGCCGGCGGGGCAAGGGACGAGGGCAGCGTTCACACAACCGGAGCCATCGTCGCATGCGTTGATGAACTCGCACGGATCACCCGGCCCGCCCTGGTCGGCTCCAGATGCATCCGGAGCGCATTGGAAGACCTCGCCGACCCCGTAGCACCCCTGGCCGTCGCCACACTCGTCTGCGAGGGGGTTGCACAGCGGCAGGCAAAGGATGAGCACGCCCTGGTTCGCGATGGAGCACGCGGTCCCAGCCGGGGCACACGTGGAGGCTTCGGGGGAGCCTTCGCAGAGCGCCACGCAGGTGCCTTGATTCGTCTCGCCATCCACGTCCCAACACATCGCTCCAGCATCGCAGTCGTCGATGCCCGAGACCCCAGTGCCTTCCACGCCACACGGCTCGCCGATGCCAGCGGGGTCGGGCGCGACGGGCACGCAGTGGGTCGCGTTCCAGGCGCTACCTCCGTCGTTCGCCCAGGCGGCACACTTCTCGCCGTCGCCGCAGTCCTGGGCCCAGATGTCACATTCCACGCTCACGCCACCACCGTCGGGATCCATGATGAAGCCACCGCCCTGCGGGAGTCCGGTGAGCCCGTTCTCCCCTGCGGAGGATGCCTGGAAGTCTGGGACGGCCACCGCGATGTCTGCAAACGTGGGCATGTGATTGTCCACGTCGAGCCGCCACGCCAAGATCGCAGCCTGGGACATCTCGGGCTGGCATGGCGTCGCGGCGCCCGGATCGCCGGTACTGGAGCTCGACTCGCTTTCGGTCGTCGTGTCGTCGGAGGTTGTCGTGCTGCTGGTGGTCATGGAGTCGTCTGTCGTGGACGAGCTTCCACCTGTGGACCCGCTGGTCGAGGTCGTTCCTGCCGTCGTCGGCGTCATGGTGGTCGGCGTGTCGCTCGTTGGGCTCGTGTCCGTCGACTCCGAGCTCGATCCGCCTGAGCCAACACCGTATACATCCGAGCCTCCATCGCATCCCGCGGCGCCCAACAGGGCCATCAATCCAAGACAAGCAATTCGTTTCATACGGGACAAGTAGACGCGTATTTGGCCGCGGTGTCAGGTTCTACTTTTGTGCGAGCCGGACAGCTTGGCGCTCGAACACAACGTACCGGCCGGCGGGTTTGTTGCTCGAGTTCAGCCGGCACGCATATCCCGCCGAGACATACCCCGCCCTTCGCACCGCCGCGCTGCGGTCACGACGGGGAGGGGGCGACCGTGACTGGGACTCCCGAGAACGCTGCAACCCCACTCAGGCCGTCGGTGCGTTGGTCGTCGGTGAGGTCGTTGATGCTGACTCCCGCGTGCTCGCTCGCCACGCCCAGGCGAGCCCCGGAGCGGTGATGGCCAAAACCGTGGGGCAGGCTGACCACGCCGGGCATCAGTTCGTCGCCGAGTTCGACGGGGGCCGTGATGCTGCCGACTCGCGAGGTGATCTCGACGTCCTGACCGTCTCGAATGCCCAGCCGCTTCGCGTCATCCGCATGCATTCTAAGGGTGCACCGAGACTTGCCCGAGACCAGCTTGGGCACGTTGTGCATCCAGGAGTTGTTGCTGCGCAGCTGTCGGCGCCCGATGAGCTGGAGCTGCCCGGGGCCGTAGTCGTGCTCGCTGGCCTCAAGGCGCGCCAGGTCCTCGAGCATGGGCTCCGGAGCGAGATCGATGTGCGGCGCCGTGCCGCCGCGACGGGTCGGCAGCCGGCCGGGCATGCACGGCTCCAGCGGCCCCAGATCCACGCCGTGCGGCTCTCGCCTGAGCCTCGACATCGACAGGCCGCGCAGTCCCTTGCGAACCCCACCGCCGAAGCCCCGCGGTCCAACCCGAAACCCAAACTCCACGATCGCCTCCGGGCCGAGGCGTTCCCGGGCCCACACGGCCGCCTGAGCCCGCCGGGGAGCACCTCTCGCCTCGAGCAGGCGCCGCTCGAGCCCCGCGATGATCTGGTGGTCGTGGCGCTGCTGTGCTCCGATCTCGAACGCTGGCGGGCTGTACTTGGCGGTGTTTCGAACGGCCAGGGCATGAAACACGACATCAAAGTGGCTGTGCTCGAGCGGTCCGGAAGGAGGCAAGATCAAGTCAGCGTGCCGCGTGGTTTCGTTGATGTAGAAGTCGATCGACAGCATGAAGTCGAGGCCTTTGAGCGCGGTGTCGAGACGCCGCCCGTTGGGGGTCGAGAGCACCGGATTGCCCGCGATGGTCACGAGCCCGCGAATCGGCTCCTCGTCGTCCTGCTCGAGGTCCTCGGCCAACGTGGCCACGGGAAGCTCCCCGCCAAACTCGGGCAGGCCTCGGACCTTGGACTGCCAGCGTCCAAAGCTCCCGCCCCCAATCCCGAGGGCCTTGGCGCTGCCCACGATGTCGAACGCCGGGGTTGCGAACATGGATCCGCCCTGGGCGTCGAAGTTGCCCGTCAGCAGGTTGAAGCAGTTGACCAGCCAGTGGCACAGCCCGCCAAACGGATGCATGGAGACACCCACCCGCGCGTAGAGCACGGCACGAGGCGCGGCGATGAAGTCCCGGACCAGGCTACGAATCGCCGAGGCGTCGATGCCCGTCGGACCGGCAGCGCGCTCCGGGCTGAAAGGCTGGACCGCCGAGCGCAGCGGACCCAGGTTTTGCAGCACCGTCTCCAAGTGCCCCAGCTTCCGTGGGTCCTGCTCGAAGAGCACGTGAAGCATCGCCAGCAGGAGCCACGCATCGGACCCGGGGCGAACGAACAGGTGCCGATCCGCGAGCTCGGCGGTCTCGGTTCGGCGGGGGTCGATGACGGTGATGCGGCCGCCGCGGGCTTGAATGTCTTTGAGCCTGCGCTTGATGTCCGGTGCGGACATGATGCTGCCGTTGGACACTAAGGGGTTCGCACCGAGGATCACCATGTGCTCGGTGCGATCGATATCCGGAATCGGCAGCAGCAGCTGGTGGCCGAACATGAGGTAGGCCGCGAGCATCTGCGGAAGCTGGTCCACGGAGGTCGCCGAGTAGCGGTATCGAGAGCCAAGCGTTCGAAGCAGCGACGGGGCATACAAGACGGTGCCGAGGTTGTGAACCGCGGGGTTGCCGATGTACGCCGCGACAGCGTGGCGCCCGTGCTTGGTCTGGACCGCATGAAGCCGAGTTGCCGCTTCATCGAGCGCCTCGTCCCATCCGATGCTCTGCCATCCGGTGGCGGTCTTGCGCTGCGGCACCCGAAGCCTGTCTGGGTCTTCGTGGAGGCCGACGAGCGCAGGACCTTTGGGGCAGATGTGTCCGCGGCTGAGCGGATCATGCGGGTCGCCCTTCACCGACACCACGCGCTCGCCTTCGATCTCGAGCCGCAGGCCGCACATCGCTTCGCAGAGCGTGCAGGTCCGAAAGTGCGTTCGCGCCACCATCACGCGGAAGCTTACGCGAGACTCGGGAGCTCCTCCGGGTCGCGAGCGGTCGGCAGCTTCAGGTGCTGACAGCTCTTCGAACGGCAGTCTTGCATGAGCTGACGCATGAGCCGCCAAGCGCGGCGGACATGTTGGTGGTTGTATAAGCACGGCCGCACAGTCTTCAGGAGGGGAGGCCAGCAACCTCAAGTGCGTAGTCTCGACTACCGTAAATCCGGGTGCAAAAGGTTGTCTCGACGTGTAGCTTGAGACACGGGCGAGGCCGGAAAGCGGGGTTCAACGATGGCGAAACTACACACTCGACGAAGAAGGTTCCTGGGGCTCGCTGGAGCATTGCTCGCGGCGCCGTTTGCACCGTTTCGTGAGGGTATTGCGCGGGCAGGAAACAATCCGCCGCTGCGCTTCCTGGCGATCATGGATACCTATGGTCTCGGATACGATGATCGCGGATCCTCGTTTGTCAGTTCCTCGGTGGGAGATTACGCGCTTCAGTCCGAGGACCTGGGCGTCGTGTTGCAACCCTTCGAGCCCTACCTCGACAATCTGCTGGTGATCTCTGGCTTGGACAACGACAGCAGCGTCATGTCGGGGGACAATATCCAGCACAAGTATTTGGTTGCTCAGGCTCTGACGGGGAGCCGGGCCGCTGCCGCGTATGTCCAGCAACACGAGTCCATCGATGTTCGAATCGGGACGTTTCTCAACGAGGACTACGGCCTCTCTTTCCCCCGAATCTACCCGCACTTGAACTTCTGCGATGTGGGTTCTGGTGGTGGCTACTCCTACGACAAGGACGGGTTCGTCATCCCTTCCGTCAACGCTGGGAATATCGTTTCCAGCGTCTTCGGGGCCGGTGACGACCCGCTCCTGCCGGCGCGACTGAAGGCGCATTCCTCGGTCATGGACGCAGTGCGGCATCGGGTTGCGAGCATTCGCCCGGAGCTGATCAACGCAAACCGTGCGACGGTCCTGGACGCGTACGAGGACAGCGTCGACGCTCTCAGCCAAGAACTCGAGCTGCGAGCCTCGTTGGAGTGCGTGACCCCTGCCGCAGAAAGTCACCCGGGGCTCGGGCCGGATTCGACCCGGTTGGTCTTCGACGCGATCTACAATGCGTTTGCCTGCCAGCTGGCCTCCAGCATCGTGTACAGCATCGGCGGAGCGGAGATCAATCAGCTCCGGCACGACTTCTTGGGTGAAGGGACGGCCTTCACGAGGAACGCGCATCAAATGTCGCACCGCGGAGACGCGGAGGCCCTCAACGCCCAGGTTGCCATCCGAGCCTATCAAGCGGGCCACGTCCGGCAGTTCCTCGATCGGCTTGCGTCTACCCCCGACGTCGATGGCTCGATGATGTTGGACAATACGGTCATCTATGTCGGGTCCAAGATGTCGAACAATGTCCACGGCCGACGCAACTACGCGCTGTCGGTGATTGCAGGTGGGAACACCAATCTACGAGGGGGCTACCACTACGACTGCTCTGCGAAGAACCGGACGAACTGTGACTTTTTGACGACGCTTGCCCAGGGCCTCTTCGTGCCCGAGGAAGCCTTCGGCGGCATGCGGAACACCGGAGACCCGATCCGTGGTGTCCACAACGGGGCCATTACGGCCATGCTCAAGGACTGAAAGGAAAGGACGGGACCGATGAAAAACGAGATCCAATGCGATCTGCTCACTCGTATGCTGGTCTTTCCGCTGGGCCTCGCGGCGGCGTGTTACTCGGGTGTCGACCCCGCTGGGGCCGATATCGCCGAGACCTCGGGTGGAGTTGCATCCTCGTCGCAGGGAGGCGGGGAATCGGGCGGCTCCGGTGACGCAGCGGGATCTGGCGCCGATGAGTCGACAGGGGGGGAACCGGAGCGCACCGGTGGCGCTGGCCACGACGAAGTCCGCTCGCCGCTTGGCCAGCTGACCAACCGGGAGTTCGCGACGAGCCTGCGCCTTCTGTTGGGGCTCGAGCCCGATGATGTGCGCATCGCGGAAGCGACCGCGAGGCTTTCTGCCGAGTTCGACAGCAGGGGCTTGTTCAACAATGCGTTCGACCAAAGGGTGACCCAGCTGGCGCTCTCATCGTACATCGCGGTCACCGAGGGGTTCGTGGAGGAATTCGTCGACGAAAGCCTGCCCGCAGAAGCGGAGGGCCTTGACGCTTTGGTCGCATTGCAGCAGTCGCTGGGTTGTGAGGCCCCGGCGGGGGAGCCCCTGCTCGCCGCGGCAGGCCGTGATTGTCTGGCCGCCTTTGGCGAAGCCCGGGTTTCGGACGCGTTCCGCCGCGCGGCCAACGACGACGATCGTGCGCTGATTCAGACGGTCATCCAGGACGTCGACGCCGCCCTCGAAGAACACGACGTCGACCTCGAATCGATCGATGCGAACCGGATGCAGCTGCAGGCGATTGTCGCGTCCATCGTCCTGTCGCCCGAGTTTCTGCTCGTGGTGGAACAGACCGGCACCACCGGTGCACAGACGCGGCCCCTGTCAGCGCCAGAGATGGCAACGAGGCTCTCCTTGCTGCTCACGGGGGCCTTGCCGATCGGGGAGCTCGGGGAGCAGTTTGGCGATGACCTCGACACGGTGGAGGGACGCCTCGATCAGGCCGAGCTTCTCCTTCAGACCGAGGCCGTGCAGCAGCACATGGCGCGACTGACGACACAGTGGCTTGGTGTGGATGACCTCATCGAGCCCGACGCTCGCGCCGAGCTGCTGGGCTTTGTCAACGAGTGGGTCCGACAGTCTGCGCCCGCAGGTGAGATCTACACCCAACCGGTTCAGGTCACGCACGTCGACGGTGAGGTCTCCATGCAGTCGGTCGGGGTGCTCGGCCTTCCCGCCTTCCTCGAGGCGCATACCTCCGCGCCCACGCCTGCCTTCATCAACCGCGGAGAGTTTGTCGTGGAGCGGTTGCTGTGCAGCAACCTGCCCGAGGACATTCCGAAGGCCGCACTCGACTTGGGCGAGCTGACGCCCGTCGAAGTCTTCGAAGTCCACGCCAAAGATCCATGCGCCGTGTGCCACGTGTTCATGGACAACTACGGGGCGGCCTTCCAGCAGTACGATGTGGACACGCTGCTGTATGACCCGGCGCCCAACGAGTTGGGGGACGCGTTCGAGCTGTTCCCGTTTGGGGATGTGTCTGGAACCGTGTCCGACTTGCCTGACCTCGGCGCAGTGCTGGGGGAAAGCGACCAGGCGCTGGGCTGTATGGCGGAGCTATGGTTTCGGGCAGCGTTGCGGCGGGACCTCGACAAAGACGGTCGAGACGACGGCGTGGTCGAGTCGCTGGTGGCCGACTGGAAAGAGTCGGGCGATACCAGCGCGGCGTCTCTGCTTCGCGTCATGCTCGCCCGAGATGAGTTCGCGACGTTCTATCCTTGACGAGCATGACCAAGCATCTTCGCTGGGACTCGCCGGGCCAAGGTCCGGCGACGGACACCGCCTCGCGCGGGCCTCCGAAAGGACTCCGGACGTGGGCAGGCGAGACCTCGAGCTCACGCTGATCGACTGGGACTACGACGCCGCGCTCGAAGTGGACGTGCGGCGACTCGGGCGGCGCCGTGTGTCCGGCACCCTCACGCCTCGGATGATCAGCAGCGCGGTTGATGCACAGGAGCATGTCCGTGGGGGACACCGTCTACTCCAACACTTCGCACGATTCACCGTCCGGCTCTCGGCTATGCCACCGGGTGACACACCCGTCCTCGTCAAACCCAGACAGCCGGCTGTTGGGACCCGCAGGGCTGTGTGGTTTTCCAACGCGCGCTCGCGCTTCGTCGTGCCTCGCTGGGGGACGGTCATCATCCCGCCCTGGCCCCCATGTACATGAACCTCGGGGTCACGCTCCACGCCTTGAAGCGCTACGACGAGGCGCTCGTAGAGTTTCGCCACACGCTCGCCATCCAGCGCAAGAGCCTTCCACCCGAGCACCCCCACATCGCCCGGGCGACCCCCGGCGGCGGCCTTTGCCGCCAGCAAGGCAGGAGCACAGGACGCACTCCCGCAGCTTCTCGAGCAGCTCGATGACGTCATGGCTCGGCGCCCCGACGACATCATGCTTCCCGCCTTGCGCAAAATGCTTGGGGTGATCGCCGGACCGGGCGGCGTCCCGGGCCGCGGCGAGGTCACGGTGGTGGGAGCAGCCCGCGAGATCATCGGCGAGCAGGGGCATTCCCACTTTGTGGCCATCGCCGACGCCTGGTTGGCCGAGCATCGGCCTGCGGTAGGTGAACGCCCCGGAGAAAAAAGTCGGAGAAATGTGGGTGACGGCGACCGGTGAGCCCGGTCTTGGTCGGCGAGCCCCACGACGGGCGCGGACCGACGATGATTTCATCCAACAAGTTCACCTCACCCAACCCACCCAAACGTCAGCTGGACGCGGTTCTCACGGGCGGTAGCCTCGTCATGGCGGTTTGTGCGCTGCTGCTTGGCTGCGACGCGCCCGAGTCTCCCAGCGGGTCCACAGGCGAGTCGTCAACCGGGAGCGTTGCGTCCTCGGGTGACCAGACTTCAAGCGATCCGGGAGAAGAGACAGGCGCAACCAGTCCCACCGGTGCGTCCTCCTCCTCCTCCTCCTCGACCGGCGACGGCGGCCCCCACCGCGACCGTCACGGGGGGGGATGGCGGAAGAGTCGGGCGATCCGCCGGGGACCACCTCGGGCATCGGTGAGACCGCAGCGGAGGGATCGTCGAGCACCGGCGATCCTCTCGAGGGGGCCTTGAGGGTCTTCGTCAGTCGAGATACGTGGGAGGGCGACATGGACGGGATCTTCGGCGCAGACGAGCTGTGTCAGAATTCGGCGGACGCGGCTGAGCTTGGAGGCACATGGAGGACGTACCTCGCGACGTCCGGATCCGAGCCGTGGGAAGGGATCTACGGCGAGGGCCCCTGGGTCGACCTCGCGGGCACGGTTCTGTTCAACAACGAGGCGGGGCTGACACTCGACCCCATCGCCCCCCTGGCCATCGACCAGTTTGGGGATGGGGTCTCCGGCTTCGTCTGGATCGGCTCGGAACAGGACAACTGCCAGAACTGGACCGCGCTCCAAGAAGGCGTGGAGTTGTACTACGGTGCGCTGGGCTGCGCCTGGGGTCAAAGCGTTGACGGCTGGAACCAGTCCGGCACCACCTTCTGTGGGGACTCGGCTCGGCTCTACTGCTTCGAGCTGGGCGAGTGAGCCTGCACGACGCTGCTGCTCGTCGCCGCGCAGCCGGCCCTCTGAGCGTTCGATGGCACTCCTGGAGGAACAGGGCGACGTAGGGCCGTCAAGAAGGGGATCCGCGTTTTTTGGGGAGCGAGAGCGGCGCCCGAGCAACGGCCACGACATGCTCGCGAAGAAACCCCTCTCGCTCTTTGCTCTCGCCTCCGCGGTCTTCCTGTTTGCCGGCGCTTCCAGTGCGAAGCCCGCAGGAGGGCAGAGGGCAAGCAAGACGGTCCGTGAGCGGGCGCTGCTCGACAAGCTGCCCAAGAAGCTCGCCAAAAAGGTAGCGCGCGGACCCGATGCAACTCGTCTCCGGTCTTCACGCGTTCGGTTTGTCCCCAAACATCGAGGACAAACACGCAGGGGCCAAAGTCAGGGTGCCCCACACAGCGGGAGCGGGGGGAGCGGTGTAGCGACGATGGATGTCACGTCGTGGTCGCCCCAACAACAAGGGGTTGCGGGCGGCACGCTCTCGATTCACGGGTACGGACTGCCGGTGAACGGGGTCGATGTCTACATCGGCGCCACCAAACTCGTCCGGAGCGCCTCGAGCAGCACGACCGTGAGCGTGACCCTCCCGGCGTCTCCAACATCGGGAGCGTTGAAGGTCAAACGGACCTCGGACGGCGCGACAGGAACCCTCCACACGAACTTCGAGGTGAAGCAAACCGCTGCGCCACGCGCGTTCTCGTTCTTCAACGACAACGCATCCGGGCACAACAGCAAGAACGCCTACCTGCTGTCGGTGCTCAGCTGGTACGCCTACGACGATGTCCTGGGAGCTTCGAGCTTCGCACAGTGGGAAGAGGCGGTTCAGGCCACGCTCCCTGGGCTGGGCCTTCCTGCGGTCGACTGCTTTGACCACAGCAACATCGTGATCAGCACGCAAGGTTGTGTCGCTGCCAACGACGAGGTTGTGGTCGTCTTTTTTCGGGGCAGTCAGCTGAATGCGCAAGATTGGGGTGGGAATATCAGCGCCACCGCCGTTCCTGTGGTGGGTTGGGGCCTCGGCGTGATGGTCCACCCTGGATTCTTGAACGCCTTGAATGCTGCCTGGAGCGACATCAGGGACGAGGTGGTGGACAAGCGCGATTCGAACCAGAAAGTATGGCTCACCGGACACAGCCTTGGCGGCGCCTTGGCAACGCTGGCTGCGATGCGTTTGGAGGTAGAACTCAACATGAACGTCCAAGGTGTCTATACCTACGGGGCACCTGCGGTCGGCAACGGGGCATTCGCAGGCGCGTATGCGGACAAGGGGATCAACCACCAGCGCTACACCAACGAGCACGACATCGTCCCCACAATGCCGCCGAGCGTGGGCATGCCCTTCGGCTACGCTCATGTGGGAAACCTCGTCGAGATCTCCGTCAGCGGTGTTGTCGACCCGGAGTCTACGAACGAGCCAGCCCTGGGCCCGGGCGACTCGTTCGATCCGTTCCACAACGAATACCCCGAGCACCTGAGGGCTGCCGTGAGCCCGTCTTCCACGCGTGAGCACATGCCCTTGGTCCCCTGACGTGTCCGTCGGAGGTTCGGTGCGTAGGAACTGCTGCGCTCGGCGCAATCATCGCCACTCCCCGTGGTCCGTTTGTGGCCGCCTCCGCGCGCGCTGAGACGCGCCGGGGTTGCGCTGGGCCTCAATCCCGCGCGCCCGCCTCACCCAGCGTCCCGAAGCCGGCCGCACGGGCCCTAGATCTGGACACCCGCCGCTGCGATCGCACTGGCCCTTACGGTTCGGCCGACCAATAGAAGACTTTAGTGGCAACTCAAGAAGCCAGCGCGGGTCGGCGCAACATGGGAGACGCCATCGGAGCGATTCTCATGGTCGGCGTCCTTGCGCTGGCGGTGCTCCCGTTGCCTCCGGCGCTGCTCGACCTGCTGATGTCGGCCAGCCTTTGCATCTCGCTGCTCATCTTCTTGGTGGCGATGTATGTGGAGAAGCCGCTCGACTTCTCGTCGTTTCCGTCGCTGCTCGTTCTGGTCACGCTGTTTCGGCTGAGCCTCAACGTCGCTTCGACCCGCAACATCCTCCTTCATGGAGGCGAGGGCCTCGACGCTGCGGGGCAGGTCATCGCGGCGTTCGGCGAGTTCGTCGTCGGCGGCAACTTCGTCGTTGGCGCGGTGGTGTTCCTCATCTTGGTGTTGGTGAACTTCATCGTGATCACCAAGGGTGCGGAGCGGATCTCCGAGGTTGGCGCTCGCTTCACCTTGGATTCGTTGCCGGGCAAGGAGTTGGCGTTCGACTCCGTCCTGGTCGCCGGGCTCATCGTCGAGAAAACCGGCCGCAAGCGTCGGGCGGAAGTTCAAGCCCACGCCGAGTTTCACGGGGCGATGGATGGTGCCTCGAAGTTCGTCCGGGGAGACGCGATCGCCGGGCTCATCATCGTGGCGATCAACCTCATCGCGGGCGTCATCGTCGGCGTGATGCAGCACGGGCTCTCGCCGCTCGAATCGGCCGAGACCTACAGCATCCTGTCCATTGGGGACGGGCTCGTCTCGCAGCTTCCGGCCCTGCTCGTGTCGACGGGCGCAGCGCTGCTGGTCACGCGCGACAGCAACGCGACCGGCGGGATGATGTCCTCGCTCACCGGACAGCTCATTATGCGCCCCAAAGCCGCGTGGGCGACGGGCGCGGTTCTCGGACTCTTGGGCGTTGTCCCGGGCATGCCTCACTTCCCGCTGCTCGCGGTCGCTGGGGTCGCGTGCGGCATGGGCTACTACGGAGACAAGCGCGTCAAGGAAGCCGCCGCGCCGACGCGTTCGCGGGTCGTCGACGCCAAGCAGCAGGCCGCGCTCGACCGCAAGCGGTTGCTCGATCCCGAGGCGCAGAAGCAAGAGATCGAGGACGTGCTTCCGGTCGACCTCGTTTCGATGGAGCTTGGGCTTCAGCTGCTTCCCCTTGCAGACCTGAGCCGCGACGGTGAGCTGCTCGGTCGTATCGCCGGGGTGCGCAAGCAGATGGCGAAAGAGCTGGGCTTCATCGTCCCGCCGGTCTCCATTCGAGATGACGTGGGTGCCAAGCCCTCCAGCTACAAGTTGCTCATCTCGGGCGTGAAGGTTGCGGAGGGCGAGATCCGAATGGGACGAATGCTTGCCATCGATCCCTCGGGCCAGGCCACGGCGAACCTGCCCGGCGCCATGGTGCGCGAGCCAACGTTTGGCCTTCCCGCCAAATGGATCGCGCCGGGCCAGCGCAGCACCGCAGAGACCGCAGGTTGTACGGTGGTGGACGCCTCTTCGGTCATTGCCACCCACCTCACCGAGGTCGTGAGGCAGCACGCCGCCGAACTTCTTGGAAGAAAAGAGGCTCAAGAGCTTGTGGATCTGGCCGGGCAACGCAACGCAAAGGTTGTGGAGGAACTCATCCCGCACCTGCTGTCGCTGGGTCAGGTCATCCAGGTTCTTCGATCGCTCCTCTCCGAAGGTGTGTCCTTGCGAGACACGCGGTCCATCCTCGAGACCCTCGCGGACAACGCCGCCCAGACCAAGGATGTTCACGAACTCACCGAGCTGGTGCGACAGCGCCTCTCGCGGCGAATCACCGAACAGTTCGTCGATGGGCAAGGTCGGCTTCGGGCCATGGTGCTCGAGCCCAAGGCCGAAGAGCTGCTTCGCCGTGGCCCCCGTGGCGGCGACGCTTCGGGACTCACCAAGCTCACCCAGACCCTCGGCGACGCCGCAGAGCTTGCGGCCCAGCGCGACGAGCCCCCTCTTCTCATCGTCGCGCCGGACGTCCGACGCACCGCGGCCGCCATCGCGCAGCGCCATATCCGAGGCCTTCGAGTCATCAGCTACCGCGAGGTCGACCCATCGGTTCCTCTGTCCGCGACTCGCATTATCGACACTGACGGTGTTCGCATGCCGGAGGCCGCATGAAGCTTCGAAAGTTCAAGGCCGAGTCGATGCGCGAGGCTCTTGCCCGGGTGAAGAAGGAGCTTGGGCCCGAGGCTCTGATCATCGCGACCAAGCCCGTCAAAGGTCCGGGCGGGAAACGAATGCTGGCGGTCACCGCGGCCGTTGACGAGGGGGAAGGTCAGCCTGGGAAGGCCACGCAGTCGAGCTCCGAGTCCACGCTTGCGGCTCGGGCTGATTCGGCGGCCGAGCTCGCCGAGGCGATGCTTCCGCTCCGCTCTGAGCTCCGGGCCCTGCGAAGTCTGGTCCGAAATACGCGGCCCACCAAGAACGTCAACAACAAGGCGTTGCTGGAGGAGGTAGCCGAGCTCAAGCGAATGGTCTCTTCGATGTCACGTCGGCCGCAGGTGGACATCGAGGCGCTCGAAGAGGCAAGCGCCGGCCGGACGATTTCCCGCAAGGCGGAAGGCAGGGTGCGGGCCTTCATTGGCCCGACCGGCGTGGGCAAGACCACGACCATCGCCAAGATCGCCGCGAACGCAGCGCTGCTCGAGCGCAAGCGCGTGCACATCATCTCGCTCGACAACCACCGCGTGGGAGCCCCGGCTCAGATCAGGGCGTTCGCCCAGATGATGGGCGTGCCGGTGACGTTGGTGCGCCACGCCCCGACCGAGCTTCCCGCAGCGCTGGAGCAGTCGGCGAACGCTGAACTCGTGCTGGTCGACACCGCCGGCCGCAGCCTGCGAGACCTTCGCGCGCCTCGCATGCTCGAGCAGCTCATGAATCGGTTGCCCCAGCCAGAGATTCACCTGGCGATGGCGGCGGGCACGAGCGCATTCGACATCGACACCATCATTGCTCGCTATGCGCCGATCGGCGTCTCTCGCCTGCTCTTTACGAAGGTCGACGAAACCGCCGACCTCCGCGAACTCGTCCTCACTCCCGCGCGCCACAACATCCCCGTTGGATACGTGACGCGCGGCCAAAAAGTCCCCGAAGACATTCAAGTCGCAACCAAGAAAAACCTCATGTCGATGGCAATTGAAGGTCAAGAATTCATGGAGGTCGCGTGAACACGATGGCTGACGTCATTTCACTCGATCGCTTCCGTACCGCGCAGCGGCGTGGCAAGCCGCAAGCAGGCACCACAATCGCGTTCACCGGTGGAAAGGGCGGGGTTGGCAAGAGCTTCGTCGCGGCCAACGCTTCGGTGTGGATGGCGAGGAACGAGTTGCGAACGTTGACCGTCGACGGCGACTTCAGCATGGCGGACCTCAACCTGCTCTTTGGTCTGGCACCAGAGCGCAGCGTTCTGGACCTTCTGCGAGGCATGCCGGTCGAGAACGTTTTGGAGCGCGCGCACGGCATCGATTTGCTTCCGGGTCTCAACGGCAACTCCATGCTCGCCAACCTGGATCCCGCTCAGGCTGCTTCTATCTACGTTGAGATTGAGACACTCCGCGACCGCTACGAAGCGACCATCATCGACGCGCCGACGGGACTGTCGGATGTGGGAATCGAGATGTGCGCGCTGGCCAGTCACGTGGTGTTGGTCCTCTCGCCCGAGCCCACATCGCTGGCCGACGCCTATGCGTGTTTGAAGGCCCTGACGGCGAGGGTGGGACTGGACCGGGCGTTCGTGGTCGTCAACCGAGTGGACAGCGCCTCGGATGCCCACGACGCCTTCACCCGACTCGAGGCCCTGGTGTCGCGCTTCTTGGGCGTGGAGCTTTGCGAGCTTCCGTTCATCCCGGCCGACGCTCGTGCCGCAACGGCGTGCGCGCTGGGAAGCCCGGTGCTGCTGCAGTACCCCGACGCACCGGCATCCCGTGCGTTGTGCTCGATGCTCTCGACGATGTCATCGATGGCTCCGTCGACCTTCACCCACGACGCCTTCGTGATTCCCGGGCCAGAGGACTTCACACGAGCCGAGGTCATGGAGGACGTGAGATGACTGGCTACGGGCACCTGGGACGCGCCGGCTCTCGCCGGAGCCTTCGCGACCAACTGGTCGTGGATCATGCCCCCATCGCGCGCCGCATCGCGTTGCGCATGGCTCGGCGATTGCCGGACCCGGTGCTCGTGGATGATGTCGTCGCCGCCGCGTACTTGGGGCTAACCCAAGCCGCCGAGCGCTATGACCCCAAACGTGGTGAGCCCTTTTTGGGGTTTGCCGAGCAACGGATTCGCGGCGCGGTCTACGACGAGCTGCGGCGTGCCGACATCCTGCCCCGCCGACAGCGCCAGAAAGCGAAGCGGGTCCAGGATACGATGCGGCGGCTGGAGCACAAGCTCGGGCGCACGGCGGATGACCAGGAAGTCGCGACGGATCTCGGCGTTTCGGTGTCCGAGTACCGCAAAGACCTCGAGCAGCTCACCCACGTCGCGGTGGTGGAGTTTCAAGAATACCCCGCGGCTGCGGCCGAATCGCCCGTGTCCATGACGGAGCGGCGCGACCTGTTGGCCAAGGTCATGAAGGCCCTTCACCTGCTGCCGTCGCGGGACGCACAGCTGCTATCGCTCTACTACATCGAAGAACTCACCTACGCCGAACTGGGGGAGGTCTTCAGCATCTCGGTCGGCCGGGTCAGCCAGCTTCATGCCCGCGCGATCACCCGGCTTCGAACCAAGCTGGAAGAGCCGGCCCAGATCACGGAGCGAGCAGCATGAGCGACGGACTCTACGTCGCGATGTCCGGAGCGATCGCGCAAGAGCGCGCGATGGACGTCACGGCGAACAACGTTGCCAACGGCAACACCACCGGTTTTCGCGCCGAGCGTGTCACCTTCGAGGAGGTCCTCGGAGGTCAGGGCAACCTGTCGTTCGTCAGCGCCGAGGAGGCCTCGGTCGACACCAGCAAGGGGGAGCTCCGAACGACGGGGAACCCGCTGGACGTCGCGGTGGATGGAGATGGGTGGTTTGCGATGGAAACCCCGCAGGGGCCCCGCTACACCCGCTCGGGAGCGTTTCGCATCGGGCCCGACGGGACACTCATGGACGAGCGCGGAAACGGTGTGCTCGACGTCGGCAACAAGCCGCTGCTGATCCCCGGTGATGCCAAAGACGTCACCGTGGACCCCGCGGGGCAAGTGATCGCGGACGGTGTCCCGTTGGGGCAGATCCAGATCGTGTCGCTCAACGACGGCAAGCTTCGCAACGAGGGGGGCAACCTCTATTCCGCACCCGGAGGCGTCAAGCCCGTAGAAAATGCCGCGGTGGTCTCCGGCCACCTCGAACAGGCCAACTTCGACCCGGTGCGAGGCATGGTCGACCTTATTCGGATCTCGCGAAATCACGAGAGCCTGCACCAAATGATGACGACCTACCGCGAGATCGACCAACGCGTCGTCCGTGAAATCGGCGGGGCCTGAGCGCCACGCCGCTTGGGGCTAGCCGCCCCACTGGAGAGCAACCATGATTCGAGCACTGTCCACATCCGCCACGGGTATGACCGCCCTGCAAACCAAGCTGGACGTCACCGCCAACAACGTCGCCAACTCGCAGACCGCAGGATTCAAGCGCGGTCGGGCCGAGTTCGAAGACCTCATGTACCAGACGCTGCGTGCGCCTGGTGCCTCCGCTGGCGCCAACAACAGAGCTGGCACTGGCCTTCAAGTGGGGCTTGGCGTGCAGGTCTCGGGAACCTCCATCGACACCGGCGAAGGTGATCTGAAGCAGACGGGCAACCCCTTCGACGTCGCGATCACGGGCCGCGGATTCTTTGCGCTGCAGGACCCCGAGGGAAACCCGGTCTACACCCGCAACGGCTCCTTCCACCTCGACGCCGAGGGCCAGATGGTCAACCACGAGGGGTATGGCATGGCGGCGCAGCTCGTGGTGCCACCCGATGCGGAGAGCGTAACGATTGGCGCCGACGGCATTGTCACCGCGCAGATCGCTGGCGAGGCGGAGCCCGTCGAACTCGGGCAGATCGAAATCGCGAACTTTGCCAACCCGGCCGGTCTCCAGGCGATCGGCAAGACTTTGTTCACCGAGACCGCCGCGTCGGGCACGGCGATTGTGGGCATTCCTGGACTCGAGGGCGCGGGCGGACTCGAGCAGGGGATGCTCGAGATGTCGAACGTGAAGGTCGTCGAGGAGATGATCGACCTCATCAGCGGTCAGCGAGCGTACGAGGTCAACTCTCGGGTCGTTCAGGCCGCCGACGAGATGCTTCAGCAGACCGCCAACCTTCGCTAGGAGAACATGATGTTCCGTATTCTCATCCTATCCGCGTTGGTGTGTCTGGGCGGGCCGAAGGCCGGGGACGAACCGACCGACCCATTCGCCGAGTCGCGACAGGCGGTCCAAAAAGACATCACCAAGCAGCTGGAGCCGGACCTTCCTGGAAACCTGCTCATCGGGGAAGTCTCGGTCCCCAACACCTTCGTGCTCGAGGATGGCGACTCGGTTCGGGCCCAGTGGAGGCGGCCGCCCAAGGAGGGCAACGCGTTCGCCCTGGTGGAGCTGATGCGCAACGACTCGATCCGGCGTCGCACCTTCGTGCGAATCAAGCTCCTCGCCGTTCACGAGGTGCTGGTCGCGCAGCGCGAGCTCGCAGAGGGCGAGGTCATCTCGGCGGGAGACCTGGAGCTCGAGCCGCGCATCGGGACCGAAGGCGTGGCGCTGGCTCCCGTCAGCCTGGTCGGCTCGACCGTGCTCGCGGACGTCGAGTTCGGCGAGCTTGTCACCTCCACCAACGTCGCGCTTCCGACCCCCATCGCCCGCGGCACCGCCGTGAAGGTCGTCGTTCGGGTCGGCGGGGCGCGGATCGAGAGCCACGGACGACTGGAGGCGTCGGCCCGACCCGGTGAACAGGTCCGGGTCCGGGTTCGAGCCACGCGAAAGATCGTCCAGGGACTCCTCATCGATCCCAAGACGGTCGAGATGGAAGGAGGCGGCGCATGAAGTACGCAGCTCCACTCGCCCTCGCCGCACTGCTTGCGGGTTGTGCGGGTCCACCGCGGCACATCGCGCCCTACTCTCCCAAGGAGAGAGACTTCGACCGTGGTGCGTACGCAGCACAGGTGGAGGCGTCTCCGGGAAGCCTCTACGCGGACCAGCGGGGATTGTTCGAAGACGACCGGGCGCGTCGCGTTGGAGACCTTCTCGTCATTCAGATCGACGAACGCGAGACGGCGTCTCGCACATCGACGACGAACCTGCGGAGACAAGGTTCCAACGGATTCACGGCCCCCAAAGCGCTCGGGCTGATGAGAAAGCTGCAAAAAGAGTTTCCGGGGCTCGATCCCGAAGAACTGATCACGCTGACCTCCGACCACAACTTCAGGGGGAACGGCCAGACGCAACGCAGCGGTCGCCTGTCGGCGACCCTCCCAGTCCGCGTCAAGGACGTGATGCCCAACGGAGATCTGTTCATCGAGGGCACCAACGTCGTGATGGTCTCCAACGAGGAGCATCACCTCTACGTCAGCGGGTTGGTCCGGCCGGTGGACATCAAGGCGGACAACTCAGTGTCGTCTTCTCGCATCGCCAACGCGGAGATCGAATACATCGGACGAGGGGATGTCAACGACCAGCAGCGTCCCGGATGGGGCTCCCGCGCGATGACCCGCGGGGCGCCGTTCTGATCGGGGCGCTCGCCGCATGAACAACGTCCCCAACTAACCCTGGATCGATCGACGCCGCGCCGTACAACCAATTCGACACCATGGGAAACCGTCTTCACAGCTTGTTGGCAGCCTTTGCCTTGACCGCCGCCACGCTCGGCCATGTCGAGCCCGCGAGTGCATCGCGCCTGAAGGAACTTGCCGACGTGGAGGGCTTTCGCGAGAACCCACTTGTTGGCTACGGCATCGTCGTGGGTCTTCAGGGCACCGGAGACAACGCGGCCGACGTCGCCACGCGGCAGTCGCTATCGCGCCTGATGAACCACCTGGGCGTGCAGGTGGAACCGGACCAGATTCGCGCCAAGAACGTCGCGGCCGTCATTGTGACGGGGACCCTGCCGGCGTTCTCGAAGCCGGGGGCGAAGATCAACGTCACGGTGTCCTCGATGGGGTCGGCCAAGAGTCTTCAGGGCGGAACGCTCATCGCCACGCCCCTCAAGGGGAGCAACGCCAAGACCTACGCTGTCGCCCAGGGAAGCCTGTCGCTTGGCGGGTTTGCCGTCAGCGGCAAGAGCGGTTCGGGCACCACCAAGAACCACCCCACGGTTGGGAAGATTCCCAGCGGGGGGGTGCTCGAGCTCGCTGCGCCCGGCACGATGCCCAAGCACAAGGTGGTCTTGCTGCTGCGGGAGGCCGACTTCACCACCGCCACCCGCACCGCCAAGGCGATCAATGCCCGCATGGGGCTGCAGCTCGCCAAGGTTCGCGACGCGGGCACCGTCGAAGTGAAGATCAGCCCAACGTGGACCAAGCGCGTCTCCGCGCTGGTTGCCACGCTCGAGTCCGTCGAGGTCACCCCAGATGCACCTGCGCGAATCGTCATCAACGAGCGCACCGGCACCGTCGTTGTCGGCTCTCACGTCACCATTTCGGAGGTGGCCATCGCCCACGGCGGCATCACCGTCCGGGTCAAGGAGAAGAGAGTCGTCTCGCAGCCTGACGCCGGCATCATCGGCGGGGGCAGCGGTGAGACCAAGGTCGTTCCCGAGACTGAGGTCGAGGTTGACGAGGGTGAAGGCGAGCTTCACCTCATCGAGGGTGCGGCCAACGTTGGTGATGTGGCTTCGGCGCTCAACAGCCTTGGCGTGAAGCCTCGAGACCTCGCAGCCATCTTTCAAGCCCTCCAAGCCGCGGGCGCTCTACGAGCGGAGATCAAGTTCCTGTGAGCGGTGCGAGTCCCATTGGCGGCGGTCCTTCGGACCAAGCTGGCGCTGCGAAAGCGGCACAGCAACTGGAGGCCTACTTTCTACGCCAGGTCCTGTCGAAGATGCCCAAGGGGGCGATGTTTGGTGGCGACGGCGCGGCCGCGTCCACGATGCACGGCATGTTCACTGAAGCGATCGCTGATGCGGTCGCGCAAAGCGGTGATGTTGGGCTCGCGGCTGAGTTGCAGAGCGCGATCGCGGGTGCGGAGCCCACCGAGTTCCCGCCGCCCGTGAATGAACCAGACCCGATGGCCTTGGCCGATGAGATTTCGGCGGTCCGAGTTCGCCAACCCGCGTACTCGATTGAATCGTTGGAGAACGAAGGAGCAGAATGAAAGTTGTAGGACAACCGGTGCGCAATGAACTGCCGCTCGCTGCCGACGCTGAACGCGTCAAGACGGCCCGTGCTGACAGTCCCGTGCGGACAGAAGCCGATAGCGTCAAGTTCTCGACCTCAGCCAACGAGGCGTCGGTCTCCCTGTCGTCAGACAGCGCCGCAGCCTCTGAGCGCATTGCTCGGATCAAGGCGGACATCGAGTCGGGCGGCTATCCCATCGACTTCGAGAAGCTGGCCGAGAAGATTCTCGATGACGAGCTGGGGCGCTTCCTGTGATCGAAGCACTGCGCGACTTGCTCGATGGGTTGGCCGACGTCCTGGATGCCGAGCGCGACGCCATCGCCAAGCTCGACCTGGCGTCGCTGGAATTCCTCACCGCGGAAAAACTCCAGCTCACGCAATCGGTCGAAACCGTCTTGGTTCGGCCGGAGCTCCGGGACGACCCCACGCGGCGTCGAGAAGTGGCCCGTGTGATCTCGTCGCTGCGCCGTAAAGCTGCGGTCAACAGCATCTTGCTGCAGGACGCGCAGAGCATGCTGTCGCGCGTCCGACCCGAGACTCCGACTCGCCTCACGTACGACCCGCGCGCCTGCAACGTTCGCGCCCGCGCCGCGAACGATCAGGGCCTGGCCCGCACGGGAGTCAATGACTAACCTCTTTGGTCTATTGGGTCTGGGTGGCCGCGCTTATCAAGCGCACTCCGCCGGCGTCGCCACCATCGGCAACAACGTCTCCAACGTCTCGACCGAAGGCTACTCTCGGCAGCGGGTCAA